>CALWXI010000214.1 GCA_944385455.1 uncultured Oscillospiraceae bacterium
GCTCCAGAGCGCCGGCGCCGCTCCGGTCCCCCGGGTCAGCGCCGCCTCCCCGGTCCCCGGCCCCGGTTCCGCTCCGGAGCCTCCGGCGGATCTCCCGCCGGGGAGGCGTCCCTCCCCGGCGGGCAGCTCCTCCCCGGAGCGGGGCGCCGCCCCCAGAAGCAGCCGTGCCAGAGCCGTCTGCTGGCGCAGCAGCTCTTCCCGGATATAATCCATCAGCATCCCTCCCGCAGCGCGCAAAAGCGCGCCTCATCAAAGCCGGGATTCTCCGCCCCGGCGGGGGCGGCGGGCCGCCGCCGCCCCTCCGCCAGCTGGAGCAGCCGCGACTCCATCTGCCGCCCCGTCATGGCGGAGAGCACCGCCCTCTCGTCGGAAAAGACCCGCTCCCCTCCCCGGTAGCAGCACTCCGCCAGCACCCGGGCGTTGCACAAAAGGGCCCGCTCCAGGGGCTCCTCCGCCGCCTCTCCGCTCTCACGCCACAGCTCCAGCAGCTCCATGGCCGTCAGGGGCCGCAGCTCGTCCACGGCGTTCACGCGGCGGCCTCGATGCGCCTGGAGGCCACCACGGTGATCTTCTCGGCCACCATGGCGTTGAGCTGGCCCTCCTCGTGGATGGCGCTCCACTCACAGCCGCTGTAGATGATCCTGCGGTCGGGCTTGCAGATCACCAGGGAGAAGTCCGAGAGGTCGTAGAAGTTGATGCCGTCGGAGATGGCGTCGTCGGTGGCGTAGAGACGGGTCAGCTCCAGGGTGTACTTGCGCTGGCCCTCGATGGTGGCCACCGGCTCGCTCTCGCCGAAGGCCTCCACGCTCTGGGAGGACTTGCTGGCCTTGGCGGTGTAGCTCTGCACCACCGCCACCTTCTTGCCGTCCAGCTCCAGATAGATGTCGGAGCTGGTGGGAAAACCGTTCATATGCACCCTCCTTCCTTACACCGTGATGTGCACCGTCAGGTACACCTGATTGAGCCCGTGGGTCACGGCGAACCCGAACTCCACCAGGCACACGGCGGGATCGTCGGCGGAGGCGGTGACCGTCACCTCGCCGTAGCTGTCGATGATCTCGGCGTGTGCCTTTTTCTCCAGCTCCACGATGACCTGGGAGCGGATGGCGCTGCGGCTGCGGGCGTTGTTCTTGGTGCGGGCGAACTTGGAGCGCAGGGCGTCCCGCACGGCGGGGATCACGTCGTCCACGATGAGGATGGTGGTCAGCTCCCGCCAGGTGGCGTCTGCGGCGCCGCCGGTGGTGGTGCGGGTGGTGACGCCCCGGACGGGGGAGATCACGCCCCCCACGCTCTCCAGGGGGGTGACGCCGCCCCGCACCAGCAAATCGATGTCGCTGTCCGTGTAGTCGGCGGAAAGGCCTCCCAGGCCCTGGACCTCCGCGCCGTTGATGGGCACGGCGGGGTCCTGGGCGGAGGCGATGACTCCCGCCAGGGCGGCGGCGGCAAAGACGCCGGGCAGCGTCTCGCCGCTGCCGTCCAGGGCGTCGGGGCCCACCAGCACCATGCGCTCGCTGTTGAGGGCCTTGGCCCGCTCCACCAGTCCGGCGGGCTCCAAAGCGTCGCCGCCCACCACGGCGATGCGCTCCCGGCGGGCGGCGGAGGCGTCCTCCACGGCGGTGCGCAGGGCCTGCTGCACCGCCTCGTCGGCGCTGTCGCACACCAGCACCTGCACATTCTCCCGGGCCAGGGCGGCGAAGGCCGCCTCGTAGTCCGCCGTCTCACCGGTGTCCGCCACCCGCACCGCCGCCACGGTGGAGGCGCCGTTGGCGAACAGCAGCCGCAGCATGGCCGCCATGCCCGGCTCCGTATCCTCGCCGAAATGGGCGAGGCCCGCGGCATAGCCGGTGAGGATCACCGCCTTGCCCGCCTCGCCCGCGGCGGCCTTGGCTGCCACGCCGATGGCCCGGCTGGCCCGCCCGGCGGACACCACCGCCGAGGCGTCATAGGCCGAGTATACGCCCGGCCGCTCGTGTCTGATCTCGCTCACGTTGTCACGACCCCTTTCAAAATAAAGTCCAGGAAGGCCCCGTCCTCCTCGCCGGAGGGCGCCCGGGCCACGAACACCGCCCGGCAGCGCAGCACGCCCCGCCGGAGGAACATCCCCGTGGCCCGCTCCCAGACAAGGCCCTCCCACCGCAGCTCTCCGGGGCGGATGCCCTGGGGCAGGTCCCCCAGCAGCACCTCCGCCGCCGTCTCGCATCCCGCCTGGCAGGCCTCCGCCCCCACGGCCCGGATGTCCACGGTGATGTCCGCCTCCAGGAGCTTTCCGTACCGCTCCCGGTAGGCGGACGTCTCCGGGTCGTACTCCTCTCCCAGATAGCTGCAAAAGCCCACGGCCCCGCTCTCCGCGGCGCCCACGCCCACCGACGCCGCCGGGGCGTCCGTGGGGCGGGCCTGCCGGGCGGGGAAGGCCTCCCCGGCCTCCAGCCCGCCCGCGCGCAGCGCCTCCACAACGGCGCTGCGGATCTGCGTCAGTTCCTTCATGTCCCCTCCTGTTCCAGGGCGGCCCACCAGAAGAGCACCGCCCCGCCCACGGCGTGGCGGCGGACGCTGCGCACCCGCAGGGAGAGCTCCCCCCACCGCAGGACCTCCCCCACGGCCACCTCCGCCGCTCCCAGATACATCCACCGCCGCCCGTCCAGCATCCCCAGGCTCACCGCCTGGTCCGGGACCGTCTCGTCCCGGCCGGACAGGGGCTGCAGAAAGGCCCGGACCTCCTCCGGCGCCTCCCGCTCCAGCGTCACCGTCTGGCCGTACCGCGCCAGCAGGCGGTGCAAAACCGCCCTCATCCCCGGACCCTCCGGAACGCGAAGTCCCCCACCGCTGCGTCGGGCGCCACCAGCTCCCCCCCGGCGCGCACCTGCCCGGCGCCGCCTTCTCCGCACTCCACGCACAGCTCTCCCACGGTAAAGCC
>CALWXI010000215.1 GCA_944385455.1 uncultured Oscillospiraceae bacterium
GGAGGACGCCCAGGTGGTGGATGTGTGCCGGGAGGGCGGTGCGGCGTCCGTGCTGGTGAGCCGTCCGTCCGCCCGGGCGCTGGAGGTGCTGGCCCTGGACGGCGCCGGGCACATTGCCGCCCGGACGGAACTGGACTTGCCCCTGGCGTTTCTGGCCTGGGTGCAGGACCGGGAGCAGTACTGGATCTTCACGGCGGATCTCCGGGCCTCCCGGGCGGCGGTGCTGCTGGGCACCGGAGGCGGAGAGCGCCGGGAGTCGGTGCTGTGCGTGTACGATCTCCCCGGCGGGGAGGCGGTCTTTCAGACGGAGCTGACCATGGAGGCGGACTACGAGATCTATGAGGTCCGCCTGGACCCGTGAGGAAACGAAATCAGCCCCCGGCGCGGAAAGCGCCGGGGGCTGATGTTCCTGCTGGGATCACTCCGGCCGCAGCAGCCGGTTTTTCGCGCGGTCGATGCCGAAGGCCCCCAGGGGGGCGGAGATCAGAATGCCCAGCACTGCCACGGACAGCACCAGGTTCCCGCAGGGCAGGCCCATGGCCAGGGGCACGGAGCCGATGGCCGCCTGCACCGTGGCCTTGGGGAGATAGGAGATCATGCAGAAGAGCCGCTCTTTGCGGGTGAGGGAGGTGCCGACGAGGCACAGCGCCACGCCGCAGCAGCGCACCGCCAGGGCCAGCAGGATCAAGGCTGCCGCCATGGGCCCGGCGGTGAGGGTGTAGCGGATGTCCACCGCGGCGCCCACCAGCACGAAGAGCACCACCTCCGCCGCCAGCCACAGCTTGCCGAACTTCTCCGCCAGGCGCACCGTCACCGCCTCCGCCGACCGCAGGCGCAGCGCGCAGGCCATGGCGATCACCGCCAGCAGTCCGGACAGGGGCACCATGCCCTCCAGAGCGTCCTCCGCCGCCACCAGCAGGAAGGACAGGCCCAGCACGATGATGACCTTCACGCTGCCCCGGATGGTGCGGGACCGGGTGTGGAAATACTCGAAGAACGCTGCCAGCGCCGCGCCCGCCGCGGCCCCCAGGGCCACCCCCAGCACGATGGACACCGGGATGGCGGCGAAATCGGAGAGATGGGCCGAGCCGCCCCGGGCCATGCCGGTGAAGGTGGAGAAGAGGACGATGACATACACGTCGTCCAGAGACGCCCCCGCCAGGATCATCTGGGGGATGCCCTGGCCGGTGCCCCGGCGTTCCTCCATCAGCTGCACCATCCGGGGCACCACCACCGCCGGAGACACCGCCGCCAGCACCGACCCCATCACCGCCGCCTCGATGCGGGTAATGCCCAGCAGCGCCGGGGCGAAGAGCACGTAGGCCAGCAGCTCCGCCGAGGCGGGCAGGCAGCTCATCAGCAGCGCCGGACGGCCCACCGCCTTCAGATCCCCCAGGTCCAGGGACAGGCCCGCCTTGATGAGGATGATGATGAGGGCCAGCTGCCGCAGGTCCGCCGACACCAGCAGGATGGAATCGTCCAGCAGGTTCAGGACATAGGGACCCAGCAGGATGCCGGTGAGGAGCATGCCGATGATGCGGGGCAGACCCAGCTTCTGGCAGACGGACGCCAGGGCCAGACCCGCCAGGAAGATCAGCGCCAGGGAGGTGAGCATGGGAGATCACGCCTTTCTTTTTTGTGCCGCCCCGCAAAAAAAGCCGATGAATCCTGCGATGCGGCCATCACAGAAGTCATCAGCTTACAAAAGCGGTTTCGGGTTTCCCCGGGGGAGAACTTCATTCCCTTGCGGACATCATAGCACACCGCTTCCGCCGCGTCAAGGCCGGTTTCCCCGGCGGCGGTTTCATGCCTGCCGGGGAGGCGCGCCCGCGGCCTGCATTTTCGGCGGGTTACAAGGTTTACATAATGGTGTGGAAAAGTCTGTGGAGAATGTGTAAAACCCTGTGCTTTGAATGGATGGTAAGGGTGACAGCACCGTTATGTAAAACTTTGCGCAACAACATTTTCCCGAAAAACGCCCCTTCCCCACGGGAAACGGCGGGAAAGGACCGCCGGGACCGGGGGAGGCTTGAACCCGCCGGGCGGGTGTGGTACAATGATACGAATTGAAAATTTCGGCGGCCGGGGGGCCGCCTGGGAGGAACTATGGCAGCAAGGAAGCAATCTTACGGCAATGAGAGCATCTCGTCCCTGAAGGGCGCCGACCGGGTCCGGAAGCGGCCCGGCGTCATTTTCGGCTCCGACGGGCTGGACGGATGCCAGCACGCGGTGTTCGAGATCTTGTCCAACTCCATCGACGAGGCCCGGGAGGGCCACGGCAGCGTCATCACCGTCACCCGCTACGCCGACCACTCCGTGGAGGTGGAGGACGCGGGCCGGGGCTGCCCGGTGGACTGGAACGAGAAGGAGCAGCGGTGGAACTGGGAGCTGGTGTACTGCGAGCTGTACGCCGGCGGCAAGTATGACAACATGTCCGGGGAGAGCTACGAGTACTCCCTGGGCCTCAACGGCCTGGGCGCCTGCTCCACCCAGTACGCCTCCCGCTACATGGACGTGACGGTGTGGCGGGACGGGTTTGAGTACCGCCTGCACTTCGAGCGGGGCGAGCTGGTGGGGGAGCTGACCAAGACCCCCCTGCCCAAGAGCCAGGCCAAAAAGACCGGTACCCGGACCCGCTGGCTGCCGGATCTGGAGGTGTTCACGGACATCGCCATTCCGGCGGAGTTCTTCGCCGACACCATGAAGCGTCAGGCGGTGGTGAACGCCGGGGTCACGTTCCATTTCCGCAACGAGACGGCGCCGGGGCAGTTTGAAGAGCAGACCTTCTTCTATGAAAACGGCATCGCGGACTATGTCGCGGAGCTGGCGGGGGAGGGGAGCCTCACCCAGCCGGTGTTCTGGCAGGCGGAGAAGCGGGGCCGGGACCGGGCGGACAAGCCGGAGTACAAGGTGAAGCTCTCCGTGGCCTTCTGCTTTTCCAACAAAGTGAGCGTGGTGGAGCACTACCACAACTCCAGCTGGCTGGAGCACGGCGGCAGCCCGGAAAAGGCCGCGAAATCCGCCTTCGTCTCCGCCGTGGACAAGTACCTCCGGGACCAGGGCAAGTACCAGAAAAGCGAGAGCAAGGTCACCTGGGCGGACATCGAGGACTGCATCGTCCTGGTGTCCAACAACTTCTCCACCCAGACCAGCTATGAAAACCAGACGAAAAAGGCCATCACCAACAAGTTCGTCCAGGAGGCCATGACGGAGTTCCTCCGGTCCAACCTGGAGATCTACTTCATCGAAAACCACTTCGACGCCGAGAAGATCGCCGAGCAGGTGCTGGTGAACAAGCGCTCCCGGGAGAGCGCCGAGAAGGCCCGGCTGAACATCAAGAACAAGCTCTCCGCCGGCATCAGCATCGCCGACCGGGTGCAGAAGTTCGTGGACTGCCGGTCCAAGGA
>CALWXI010000216.1 GCA_944385455.1 uncultured Oscillospiraceae bacterium
ATGATGGGCACATTGGAAAACTCCCGGATCCGCATGCACGCCTCCAGGCCGTCCACCTCCGGCATCATCACATCCAGGATCACCAGGTCGAACTGCCCCTCCCGGGCCAGCTCCACCGCGGCGGCGCCGTCGTAGGCGCACTCCACCTGGTAGCCCTCGTTCTCCAGGTTGAATTTCATCCCCTTGACCAGGGTCTTTTCATCGTCTACCACCAAGATCTTCATTCCGTATCCTCTCCGTCCACCGTAACGCTGTCCCGCAGCGCCTCCAGCTTGCTCTCTCCGATGCCGGAAACCTCCAGCAGCTCCTCCACGCTCCGAAAGGGACCGTGCTCCGCCCGGTACGCCGTGATGCGCGCCGCCAGCACCTCGCCGATGCCCGGCAGCTCCATCAGCTCCGCCTCCGTGGCGGCGTTCAGATCCAGAGGCGGCGGCACCGCCGCCTCCCGCGCCGCATGCTCCGTCACCACGGAAACCGGAACGTCCTGCGCCGCCGCCAGCCGGTCCCGGCGGGCCAGTCCCGCCAGCACGCATAAAAACACCGCCGTCAGCGCCAGCAGCAGCGCCTCCGTTTTCGTCACCTTTTCACACAGCTTCACAGTTGAACTCCCGCTTTTTTTTTGATATACTGACTTCATGTCGAAAAAGGGCGGTTTCCGCCGCTTGAAACTACCTTTCAAAACCAGGGATCGTGGCCGCTGCAGAGCTATTATATCATACATCACAGGAGATAGATATGAAAACGTACCGCTTTTTCTCTCTTTTTTTGGCTGTGTTTTTGTCGCTGAGCCTGCTGGCCGCCCCCAGAGCCGCGGCGCTGGAGTCCCCGGAGATCCACGCCAAGGCCGCGCTGCTGGTGGACGCGCAGACCGGCGGCGTGGTATACGCCCAGAACGAGCACCAGGAGCTCTATCCCGCCAGCACCACCAAGATCATGACCGCCCTGCTGGTGCTGGAGGCCATCGACCGGGGCGAGCTGTCCCTGACCGATGAGCTCACCGCCTCCCACTCCGCCATGACCACGGCCCTTGCCGAGGACGGCAGCACCGCCGGGATCCAGGAGGGCGAGGTCATGACGGTGGAGGAATACCTCACCTGCATGCTGGTGGTCTCCGCCAACGAGGCCTGCAACGTCCTGGCGGAGGCGGTGTCCGGCTCCGTGGAGGCCTTTGTGGACGCCATGAACCAGCGGGCCCAGGCCCTGGGCTGCGAGAACACCCATTTCGTCAACACCACCGGCCTCCACGATCCCCAGCACTACACCTCCGCCTGGGACCTGTATCTCATCACCGCGGAGGCCATGAAGTACGACGCCTTCATGCGCATCTGCGACACGGCCACCGCCACCATCCCCGCCACCAATCTCTCCGAGGCCCGGACCCTCCACACCACCAACTATCTCATCGGTGCCTGGTGGTCCCGCGGCTACCTCTACGACGACGCCCACGGCATCAAAACCGGCTCCACCTCTCAGGCGGGGCACTGCCTGGTGTCCTCC
Source organism: uncultured Oscillospiraceae bacterium (assembly GCA_944385455.1). Taxonomy (GTDB): domain Bacteria; phylum Bacillota; class Clostridia; order Oscillospirales; family Oscillospiraceae; genus Oscillibacter. The sequence goes on from CALWXI010000216.1 coordinate 1,498, forward strand.
GCCGTCCGGGGCAGTCTCAGCTTCATCAGCGTGGTGCTGGGCGCCGACCGGGTGACCCTGGAGGACGGGGAGATCCGCACTTACAGCTTCTATGACACCCAGACCCTGTTCGACTGGGGCTTCGACAACTTTTCCTACAAGACCATCCTGGATACCGACGAGGTGATCCAGGAGGTGCCGGTGACGCTCTCCCGGGTGGACCACGTCACCGTCCACCCCGCCCGGGAGGTGGAGGTGCTGCTGCCCAACGATCTGGACCCGGCGGATCTGGAGCCCACCATCATCCTGCAGGACCCTGTGGAAGCCCCGGTGACCGAGGGACAGGCGCTGGGCACGCTGGAGCTGAGCCATGACGATACGGTCTATGCCTCCGTGGACCTGCTGGCCATGCACGATGTGGAGGCCTCGGGCCTTCTGACCTTCTGGCGGGACGTGCAGCTCTTTTTCGCCAAGACCTCCGTGCGCATCGCCGGGGCGGTGATCCTGGTGCTGCTGGCGGCGGTGCTGGTGTGGCGGCTGGTACTGGGCCGCCGGCGCTACCGGTACGGCCGCAGCGTGGGCCGCCGCCGCAGCGGCGGCTATCGGGGCCGCCGCCGGTAACCGGCAGTCAAAAGGCCCTCCCTTGCGGGAGGGCCTTTTTTATGTACACAGCAGGGTCAGCGCGCCGTAAATCACCGGCTGATGCAGCAGATAGAGAAGCAGGCTGCGGCGTCCCAGGACGTCCAGCCCGGGGATGCGGGGCAGCGCCCCCGCCTCCTCCGGCCGCAGCCGCCGAAGGAAATAGCCGCACCAGAAGAGGAACACCCAGGGCAGCAGGGGAAAATAGTCCGTGGAGAAGAAGTCCGCCGGCGGAAAGCCCAGAAAGGCGGTGAGGCCGTTTGCATACCACGCCTCCGGCAGCGCGGCGATCCGTGCTCCCTCGAAGCCCAGAAATCCCTCCGGCACGTCCCGCAGCAGGAAAAAGAGGGCGAAGCTCCCGGCCAGTCCCGCCCGGGCGTCCAGCCGCGCCAGCAGCGGGGAGAGCGCGCCGGTCAGCAGAGACGCCGCGCCCAGCAGCGTCAGCACTCCGAAGCGCACCGCGTTCTCCGGCATGCCCACCAGCGTCACCGCGCTGACCAGACACCCGCAGCCCAGGGTGATGAGGCCCCGGCGCCATTTCCGCCTGCCCAGCGCCCAGCAGTAGCCGGAGAGCAGGATGAAGGTCCAGCAGATGCTCTGCTGCCAGAGGTGGGCTCCCCAGCTCCGGTACCAGGCCCAGTCCCGGCCGAAGATCCACACCAGGTCCCAGCAGGCGTGGTACGCCGCCATGCTGATGAAAGCCGCGCCCCGCAGGCTGTCCAGCCCCGCCAGACGCTTTGTCTTTCCCATCTCTCCGCCTCCTCACATGAACCGTTTCATTTTACCACACCCCCTCCGGCGATGCAAGGCGGGACGCGCGGCAAGACTTGCAAACCGGGCGGGAGTGTGATAGATTATATAAGTTCTGTATCAAACCACACAAGGAGGCACATCTATGGCCACGGTGCAAGAAGAAATCTCCCGGCGGCGGACCTTTGCCATCATCTCCCATCCCGACGCCGGCAAAACCACGCTGACGGAAAAATTCCTGCTCTACGGCGGCGCCATCGCCCAGGCCGGCGAGGTCAAGGGCAAGCGGGCCAAGGCCGCCACCTCCGACTGGATGGAGATCGAAAAGCAGCGCGGCATTTCCGTCACATCCTCGGTGATGCAGTTCCAGCACAGCGGCTTCTGCATCAACATTCTGGACACCCCCGGCCACCAGGACTTCTCCGAGGACACCTACCGCACCCTCATGGCGGCGGACAGCGCCGTCATGGTCATCGACGGCGCCAAGGGCGTGGAGCCCCAGACCCGCAAGCTCTTCAAGGTCTGCGCCCTGCGGCACATCCCCATCTTCACCTTCATCAACAAGATGGACCGGGAGACCCGGGACCCCCTGGAGCTGTGCGAGGAGGTGGAGCGGGAGCTGGGCATCGACACCTACGCCGTCAACTGGCCCATCGGCTCCGGCAAGGAGTTCCAGGGCGTC
>CALWXI010000217.1 GCA_944385455.1 uncultured Oscillospiraceae bacterium
TCGCGGACAAGGAGTTCATCGTGCTGGTGGGCCCCTCCGGCTGCGGCAAGTCCACCACGCTGCGCATGGTGGCCGGCCTGGAGGACATCTCCGAGGGCGACCTGCTCATCGACGGCAAGCGCATGAACGATGTGGAGCCCAAGGACCGGGACATCGCCATGGTGTTCCAGAACTACGCCCTGTATCCCCACATGACCGTCTATGAGAACATGGCCTTCGCGCTGAAGCTGCGCAAAGTCCCCGCCGACGAGATCGACAAGAAGGTGCGGGAGGCCGCCGAGATCCTGGATATCACCCAGTACTTGGAGCGCAAGCCCAAGGCCCTCTCCGGCGGCCAGCGCCAGCGCGTGGCCATCGGCCGCGCCATCGTCCGCAGCCCCCGGGTGTTTTTGATGGACGAACCCCTGTCCAACCTGGACGCCAAGCTGCGCAACCAGATGCGCGCCGAGATCATCAAGCTGCGCCAGCGCATCGACACCACCTTCGTCTACGTCACCCATGACCAGACCGAGGCCATGACCCTGGGCGACCGCATCGTCATCATGAAGGACGGCTTTATCCAGCAGATCGGCACGCCCCAGCAGGTGTTCGACCATCCCGCCAATGTGTTCGTGGCCGGCTTTATCGGCATGCCCCAGATGAACTTCTTCGACGGGCAGCTGCAGCTGGAGGACGGCAGGTACACCATCCGGGTGATGGACACCGTCATGGACCTCTCCGAGGACATCCAGGCCAAGCTGAAGGCCAAGGGCGTGGCGGCCAAGGCCGTGACCATCGGCATCCGCCCCGAGCACATCTCCTTCTCCGCCGGCGCGGCGTCCAACTGCCTTGCCGGCACCGTGGATGTCAGCGAGATGATGGGCAGCGAGATCCACCTGCACATCAATGCCGGCGGCCGGGACGTGGTGCTGCGGGTACCCACCACGGAGCTGTCCCACGAGAACAAGGGCGGCTTTGCCTACGGCGCTCAGGTCCACTTCACTTTCCGCCCCGACCTGGTGCACCTCTTCGACCCCGAGACCGAAGCAAACCTCCTGCCTCTGGAGGGCTGAAAAAGGAACCAGGGTGGCCGGGCAAATGCCCGGCCACCCTGGTCATATTTTCGGCTCACTCCGCCACAGCCAGCTTGCCGTTTTCGTCGAATTTCACGGGCGTCACCTGGTTGCGGGTCTTTTGGGCGATATCGTCCATGCGCATCTTGGCGGGATAGTCGGAAATCAGGCTCACCGCCACGCCCTGGCGCTTGGCGCGGCCCGTGCGGCCGATGCGGTGGACATAATCCTGGTTCTCATCGGGAATGTCGCAGTTGAACACGATGTCCACATCGTCCACGTCGATCCCCCGGGCCGCCACGTCGGTGGAGACGAACACCCGCAGCTCACCCCGGCGGAACTTCTCCATCACCTGCTCCCGCTTGCGCTGGGGAATGTCCCCGTGGATGCACTCGGCGTCGATGCCCCGCATCTGCAAAAACTTCGTGATCCGCTCCGTGGAGCCCTTGGTGTTGCAGAAGGCCATGCAGCGGTCAAAGCCCGTCTCCTCCAGGATGCGGGCGATGACGTCAGCCTTCTCATTCTGGGACACCTCCATGCGGAACTGCTTGATGTCCGGCTTGTTCTGCTCGTCCTCCCGGACGGTGACCTCCGCCGCGTCCCGCTGATACACCCAGGCGATATCCATCACCTCCCGGGAAATGGTGGCGGAGAACAACCCCAGATTCCGGCGCTTGTTCATCCGGTCCAGCAGCCGGGTCACATCGTGGATGAAGCCCATGTCCAGCATCCGGTCCGCCTCATCCAGCACCACGGTCTGGGCGGTCTCCACCCGCACCGTCCGGCGCTTCATATGGTCGCTGAGGCGGCCGGGAGTGGCCACCACGATCTGAGGGCGCTTTTTCAGCATGTCGATCTGCTTGCCGATGGGCTGCCCGCCGTAGAGGCAGACACTGCGCACACCGGGCTTGAAGGCGGCGATGTCCCGCAGCTCGCCGGTGATCTGGATGGCCAGCTCCCGGGTAGGCGCCAGGATCACCGCCTGGACGCTCTCCTCCTCCGGGTCGATGTGCTCCACAATGGGAATGCCGTAGGCAAAGGTCTTTCCGGTACCCGTAGGGGCCTTGGCAATGACATCCTGCCAGTCCATCATGGGCGGAATACAGCCGGCCTGCACCGGCGTGCTCATCTCCAGTTTGCGCTGCTCCACGGCGCGCATGATCTCCGGCGACAGCCCCAGGCTGTCAAACCGGACGCCTTGTGTAAATTCCATAACCCGTTCCTCTTCTTTTCTACATATACCCGTATTATACCCGCTATTTTTCAACTTGTAAAGCGTTGGGAACACCCCCTTTCCGCGCCTCCTCCCATTTTCATCAGAAGTTTGCAAACTTAGTAAATTTTTGCATAAAACGCCACTTATCCGCTCGATTTGTGAAAAAATTTTGCGATTTTTGTAGTAAAATTATGTATTGTCTACACAACGTGCGTCTCATTTTATGCTAAATTATGTTTGCAGGGATGAAGACAGCGCAAATGGAGGTGTCGCACGTGGGAGACATGGACTACGTACGCATTTTGCGTGACTTACGGGAAGACGCCGACAAGACCCAAACGCAGATTGCCGAGATTTTGGGAACGTCGCAGACAATGTACGCCCGGTATGAACGTGGGGCCAATGAACTGCCTATCCATCATTTGATCACCCTGAGCAAGTACTATGGTGTCAGCACCGATTACCTGCTGGGGCTGAGTAAGGAGCGGTAAAAGAAGCGGACAGCAGACTGTCCGCTTCTTTTTTGCAGCCCCGAAGGGGCTTCACCGTCCCCAAACGGCGCCGGGGACCGGAGCATTCGCTCCGGTCCCCGGCTTTTTCAAAGCTGTCGTTCTCTGGATCATCTGTGGGGCACATGCCAGATGTTGTCGGCATACTCCGCCACAGCCCGGTCGGCGGCGAAGATCCCGCTGCGGGCAATGTTGCGCAGGCTCATGGCATTCCACCGCGCGGTGTCGCGGTAGGTCTCGGCCATGCGCTTTTCCGCCTGGCAGTAGGCCTGGTAGTCCGCCAGCAGCAGATACTCGTCGGCGGGACTGCCGCCGGAGCCGAAGAGCAGGCGCTGATAAAGATCGTCATAGCTGACGCCGTCCCGGAAGCCGGCGCGCATGGCATCCAGGCAGCGGCGCAGGGTCTCGTCACGGCTGTAGAGCCGCTGAGGCACATAGCCCTCCCGCTTCATCCGGGCCACCTCATCGGCGCGCAGGCCGAAGAGGAACATGTTCTCGTCGCCCAGCACGTCGTGCATCTCCACATTGGCGCCGTCCAGAGTGCCCACTGTCAGAGCGCCGTTCATCATGAACTTCATGTTGCCGGTGCCGCTGGCCTCCTTGCCGGCGGTGGAGATCTGCTGGCTGACCTCGCTGGCAGGGATCAGCTTCTCCGCCAAGGACACCCGATAGTTCTCCAGGAACACCACCTGCAGCTTATCCTTGCAGACGGGATCGTGCTCGATCTGGTCGGCCAGAGAGTTGATGAGCCGGATGATCCGCTTGGCCACGGCATAACCGGGGGCGGCCTTGGCGCCGAAGAGGAAGGTGTGGGGCTGGGTGATGGCGTTGGGATCGTCGTGGAGGCGCTGATACAGCGTGATGATGTGCAGTACGTTGAGCAGCTGCCGCTTGTACTCGTGGAGCCGCTTGACCTGCACGTCAAAAATGGCGTCGGGATTCAAAATGACGCCCTGGCTCTTCTTGGCGTAAACGGCAAAGGCCTCCTTGTTCTGCCGCTTGATCCGGGCCAGACGTTCCAGCACCGCCGCGTCATCGGCATAGGCGTCCAGCTTCTGGAGGGTCATGGGCTTGAGCAGATAATCCTTGCCGCCGGTGAGCTCACACACCAGGCTGTCCAGCCCGGGGTTGATCTCGCTGAGCCAGCGGCGGTGGTCGATGCCGTTGGTGACGTTCTGGAACTTCCAGGGCTCCATGCCGCAGGCGTCCCGGAACACATCCCTGCGCAGAATGTCGGAGTGGAGGCCGCTGACGCCGTTGACAGCCATGCCCCCGGCAATGCACAGGTTCGCCATGCGCACCTCGCCGTTCCAGATGATGGCCATCTGCTGGGTCTTGGCGGGATCGTGGTAGAAGTCCTCCACCTTCCGCTGCCAGCGGCGGGAAATCTCCTGGATGATCTGCCAGATGCGGGGCAGCAGCTGCTGCATCAGGGGCTGGGGCCAGCGCTCCAGGGCCTCGGCCAGCACAGTGTGGTTGGTATAGGCCACAGACTTGGTGGTGATGTTCCAGGCCTCATCCCAATCCATGCCGGCCTCGTCGATGAAGATGCGCATCAGCTCCGGCACCACCAGCGCAGGGTGGGTATCGTTGATCTGGATGGCGTTCTTCTCATGAAAGTTCTTCAGCGTACCGTAGGTATCCAGGTGCTTGGTGGCGATGGACTGGATGGTGGCGGACACGAAGAAATACTGCTGCTTAAGCCGCAGGGATTTGCCCTCGTAGTGGTTATCCTCGGGATAGAGAACCTTGGCGATGGTCTCCGCCATGGCCTCCTCTTCGGCGGCCTTCAGGTACTCGCCCCGGGAGAACAGGGACATGTCCACGGGCTTGGTGGCCCGGGCGTCCCACAGCCGCAGGGTATTGACATGCTTGGTGTCATAGCCGGCCACCACCATATCGCAGGGAATGGCCAGCACGGTGGTGGCATCCTCGTTGACGATATGCAGGTGCCCGTCGTCCCAAAACTCCCGGAGGGTGCCGCCGAAGTGCACCGTCTGAGCCTCCTCCGGCTTGGGCATCAGCCAGGCGGCGCCCAGATCCTTCCAGTTGTCCGGCAGCTCCACCTGCTGGCCCTCCACGATCTTCTGTTTGAAAATGCCCAGCTCGTAGCAAATGGAATAGCCCGTGGCGGGGATGTTCAGAGTGGTCATGGAGTCCAGATAGCAGGCGGCCAGGCGGCCCAGGCCGCCGTTGCCCAGACCCGCGTCGGGCTCCAGCTCAAAGATGTCGCCGGCCTTGAAGCCCAGATGATCCAGGGCGTCCTTGAGCTGGGGAAGAACATCCAGGTTATAGGCGTTTTTCATCAGGCTGCGGCCCATCAGGAACTCCAGGGACAGGTAGTGCACCTGCTTTTGCTGCGCGCGCCGCACCTGGCGGCTGCACTCCACGCCCCGGGCCGCCATCACGTCCCGCAGCACCAGCGCGCAGGCCTTGAACATCTCCGGCTCCGTGGCCTCCTCCGGCGTTTTGCTGAAGTTCAGCGCCAGCTTGGCCACCAGCGCGTCTTCCAAAGTTTTTGTCGTAAATGCTTGCTTCGTCATAGATCTGCCTTACTCCGCCGCGTCCTCCTTTTTGGTCTTGGCGGGCCCTTTCTTTGTGGTTTTCTCTTTCTTCGCAGCCGTCTTCTTCGCCGGCTTCTCCTGAATGGCTGAGTCCACCGGAAGCTCCTCCGGCTCTTCTTTTGCAGCTGTCTTCCTGGCGGCGGCCTTGCGGACGGCAGTCTTGGCGGGAGCCTTCTTTGCTGCAGGCTCCTTCTTTGCCGCCGGCTTCCGGGCGGTCCTGCGGGCAGGCTTTTCCGCCGGGGCCTCCGCCGCCGGGGCCGGAACGGGTTCTTCCACAGGAGCAGAGCCCTCCGCCGGCTGTTCCTCCGCCGTGGGAGCAGTCATCTCTGCCGCAGCCGCCTCCGCCGCGGGAACGGCTTCCTCCGCGGCCTCCGCCTCCAGGGGCTCCTCCGGCTGGCTCTGGGCCGTGGTCCAGACCTGTCCGGTGATGTTGGCATAAATGCGCAGGTAGTCCCGGGCGCTGCGGGCCCAGCTGAAATCACTCTCCATGGCGCGCTTGCGCAGACGGTCGAAGGCATCGGGATAGTCCTTGTACAGATATACGGCCTCCCGGATCACGTACAGCATGTCGCCGCTGGCGTAATTGCGGAAGGAGAAGCCGTTGCCGGCGTCCCGCCAGGCCTCGTAGGGCTGCACAGTGTCCTTCAGCCCGCCGGTCTCCCGGACGATGGGCACGGTGCCGTACCGCATGGCGATCATCTGGCTGAGGCCGCAGGGCTCGCTCTTGGAGGGCATCAGGAACAGATCCGCACCGGAATAAATGGACATGGACAGTGCCTCGTTGTAATCCAGCCGGACCGCCATGCGGCCGGGGTACTGATCGGCGGCCCAATGGAAGAACTCCTCATACTTCTGATCGCCCTTGCCCAGGACCACCAGCTGCATCGGGAGCTCCATCATATCATGAAGCACCTCACAAATCAAGTCCAGACCCTTGTGAGACACCAAACGGCTGACAATGGCCACAATGGGAGTATGGGGCTCCTGGTTCAGGCCCATGAGCTTCTGCAGCTCCGCCTTGTCGGCATCCTTGCCGGACATATCCCTGGTGGAGTAATGGGAGGTGATCCGGGGATCCGTCTCGGGGTTGTAAAGCTTCATGTCGATGCCGTTGAGCACGCCGGAGAGCTTATACTCGCACCGGCGCATGATATGATCCAGCCGGTGTGCGAAGTAGGCCATCTTCAGCTCGTTGGCATAGGTGGGAGAGACAGCGTTGACGGCGTCGGCGCACAAAATGGCGCCCTTGAGCAGGTTCACGTCCCCGTCCATCATAATGGTGCCGTCAGCAGCCCAGCCGGCATCCAGGCCGAAGAGATCGCCCAGGGTATCCCGGCTGTAACGCCCCTGATATTCTATGTTGTGGATGGTCAGCACGGTACGGATGGAGCGGAATCGGTCCTCCCGCACGCCGTCGTCCTTGAGATAGATGGGCACCAGCGCGGTCTGCCAGTCGTTGCAGTGGATGACCTCAGGCCAGAACCGCATGTGCGGCAGCATCCGCACCACCGCCCGGGAGAAGAAGCCGAAGCGCTCGCCGTCATCCATATACCCATAGAGGCCGGGCCGGTCAAAGTACTGCTCATTGTCGATGAAGTACCAGGTGACGCCGTCCCTCTCCAGGGAGAATAGGCCGCAGTAGCTGTGACGCCAGGCCAGATCCACATAGTCGTAGCACTCAAACTTCAGCTCAGCGCCGAAGCGGTCCCGCACCTGGCGGTACAGCGGCAGCACCACGGCGATCTCCGCACCCTGCTCCGCCAGAGCCGACGGCAGAGAACCGGCCACATCGGCAAGCCCCCCGGTCTTGCAAAAGGGGACCGCCTCGCTGGTGGCATACAAGATTTTCATAGGTAAACTCCTTTTCATGAATTGCCCGGCGGCAGCTGGCCGCCGGCGGAATGAAAGGGGGGACATCGTCCCCCCTTCCAGACTTACACTTTGCTGCCCTTGGCCAGCACGATGGGGTAGGTGGCATGGCCCATGAGGGTCCGCCCCGCCATAATCTCCACATTCTTGTCCGCGATGATATAGGACAGGCGGGCATCCTTGCGCACCACCGTCTCCTTGAACAGGACGCAGTTGTGGATCTCGGCGCCGGCTTCCACCACGACGCCGGGGAAGAGGATGGAATTCTCCACCGTTCCTTCAATACGGCAGCCCTCGGCCACCAGGGAGTTGACGCAGCGGCCCTCGGAGCCCACATAGGTGGAGGTCTTGTCGGCGCCCTTGGCCCGGATGGGACGCGCCGGCGTGAACAGCTCCGCCCGGATAGCGGGGTCCAGCAGCTGCATGCTGCGGTCATAGTACTCCTGCACGGAGCGGATCTGCGCGGCGAAGCCCTTCCAGATGTAGCTGCGCAGATTCAGCTCGTTCTTCTTGGCCCGCAGCACATCCCGGCGCCAGCTGTACTCGTCCTTGGCAGAGCACTCGTCCACCAGCTCCTTGAGCAGCTCCGTAGACAGGATGTACACCTCCAGGCCCCGGTAGCCCCGGGGATGGTGGAGGTTGTAAAGGACCTCGGTGACACGGCCGTCATTGTCGATCTCGAAGTAGGAGCCGTCCTCCGTGGCAAAGCTGTCGTTTCCGCAGACCACCGTGATGTCGGCACCGGACTTGATATGGTTCTCATAGATCTCCGCCACGGGCAGGTTCACCACCAGGTCGCCGTCCATCATGGCCACATAGTCCTGACGGATGGTGTCCAGATAGGTGCGGACGCCGGCCAGCGCCTCGATCTTGCCCCGGAAGGGCATAACGCCCCAGTCCTGCTGATAGTTGAAGGGAGGCAGCACCCGCAGGCCGCCGCGCTTGCGGCTCAGGTCCCAGGCCTTGCCGGTGCCCAGGTGGTCCAGCATGCTCTGATACCGGCCGTGGAGCACCACGCCCACGTCGGTGACGCCGGCGTTGACCAGGTTGGACAGGGCGAAATCCACCGCCCGATACCGTCCGCCGAAGGGAATGGATGCCGCGGAGCGGATCTCCCCCAGCTCCCGCAGGTCGTTGCGCTTTTCATGAGAAAAAATGATTCCGTGCAGTCCGTTCATTTGGACACCTCCTCGCCGTTGCGGTCCAGCATGATGCCGGGGCGCACCTGTCTGCCCGGCTCCACCTCGCAGTGGGGCGCCAGGACCGTCAGCCCCCACGGGGCGGGCGCGGAGCTCTCCGGCGTGCCGCCCACGCGGCAGCCGGCGCCGATATGGCAGCCCTCGCCCAAAATGGCGTACTCCACCACCGCGCCGT
>CALWXI010000218.1 GCA_944385455.1 uncultured Oscillospiraceae bacterium
TCGATGGCCCTGCACACCAGGTCGTTGCCGCTGCCCAGGGTGAACGCCAGCCCCACACCGTCCAGAGGCCCGTTCGTTTTCAGGCGGCAGACCGCATATGCGTAAACAGGCACCGTATGTACCGCGTCGGAGCCTGCTCCGTTCTCCAGATCAAAGCGGCGGTCCTCCACTTCGATCCCCGTGATGACGACTTCTTTCATTTTCTTCCTCCCACAGCACAGCGTGCAATGTTCCTCCGCACATACAAACAGGAGGGACAAGGGGGTATCATCCGCTTGTCCCTCCTGAAGTTGATTCAATCCGTCAACTTTTTTGAAGGAATTACTCCATCAGGCCGCGGACATAGCCGTACAGATCCTCACGCCAGCCCTCGGTGATGGTGGGATCCTCATACAGGCCGCTGGCGGCCTCGGCAAACTTCGCGCGCTCTTCGTCGCTCAAGTCGATGATGGTAACGCCGTTGGCCTCCATATCGGCCACGTACTGCGCCAGCATCTCGTCCTGCAGCTGGTTGTTGTACAGGCCGGCCTCATCACCGGTCTCGCACAGCCACTGCTGCTGCTCGGGCGTCAGGCTCTGGAAGAAGTCCTCGTTGGTGATCCACTGGATGGGCATCTTCACGTGAGAGGTCATGGTGATGTACTTGGCCACCTCATAGTAGGCCTGACCGTACAGCGTGGCCATGGGGTTCTCCATGCCCTCCACGGTGCCCTGCTGAGTAGCGGTGTAGACATCGCTCAGGGCCATAGCAGTGGGCGCCGCGCCCATGAGCTCAAAGGCCTTCATGTAGCTGGGCGTGGTGGGGGTGCGGATGATAAGGCCCTGCATGTCCTCAATGGTGTACACGGGTTTGGTGGTCATGATATTGCGCTCGCCGTAGGCCCAGTTGGCGGTGAGGATGTGGATGCCGTTTTCGGCCAGCAGCGCTTCCTGCTCGTCCCACCAGTCAGACTCCACCAGCTTCCAGCACTGGTCCCAGGAATCATAGATGTACGGGCAGGAGGCAATGGTGATCTCCGGGGCGCCGTATTCCGCCAGGAAGGAGGCATCGCTGATGCAGATGATGGGCTCGCCCATGACGATCTGCTCGGTGAGATCGCCCTGAGAACCCAGCTGGCTGGAGGGGAAGAGCTCCAGCTCCATGGTGCCGCCGCTGCGCTCCGCCAGAAGCTCCGCCCAGCGCTGCATGGCCAGGTCGGTGGGCTCGCCGGGGTTGTTGCCGTAACCGGCCTGGATCACGATCTTTTCAGCGGGTTCAGCCCCGTCTCCTCCCTCCGGCTGGGAGGCCTCGCCATCGCTGCCGCCGCAGGCGGTCAGGGAAAGCAAGCTGGTTCCAACCATCAGCGCCGCAGGAATTCTTTTCATCTTTTTCATACCTGTTCTCCTTTGTTTTTTCTACGCCAGAAGAAACACGTGTTTAATTTTGAGAAAATTGGCCGCCCTCCTGCACCGGAAATTCGCCGGTTTCCCCACAGTTTTTCTGGGCTGTCCGCCGGTCGCGGCAGGATTCTGACCGCTTTTCCCCTTGGCCGCGTTCATTATACTACACGTGTTTAATTTGTGCCAATCGTCTATACTTCTATGTTTATTTTTCCTTTTTTGTCTACTTTGACAAATTTTACCTTCCCATATGCTCCGCAAAAAAGCCGCTGAAAATCAGTTGACAACCTGCGGAAACTTGGTAAAATGAAAAAAACGATGCAGTTTTCAGCAAAGGAGAAGTGCCTGTGAACAGCTCCGAGATCGCCAAATTGGCGCACGTGTCCAGAACCACCGTATCCCGTGTGCTCAATGGGCACGGCAATGTCTCCGAGAGTACCCGGCAGCGGGTGGAGGCCGTGATCCGGGAACACAACTATTTTCCCGACGCCGCAGCCCGGAATCTGGTGGGCAAGCAGAACAAAGTGCTGGCCCTGTTCATCATCGATCTGGCCGCCAACCGCGACCAGTATACCATTTCCCGCTCCCAGTTTTTCTATGATTACATCGCCTATGCCATTGATATCGCCAACCGCCACGGCTACAACCTCCTGACCACCATTGTCCACCAGGACAACATGGGCGACATCGACCGTCTTTTCCAGAGCCGCAGCATTGCCGGCGGCATCCTCATGGGAGACCATCTGGACCAGACCATTCTGGCCCGGTTCGCCGCCAGAGGCTACAAGCTGATGCTCTACAATCAGATCCGCCGCAGCCCGGCCCCCAACATTCTGGTTGTGAACTATGACAACTTCCGCTGCGGACTGCTGGCCGGTGAGGCGCTGGTCCGCCGGGGCCACACCAAGATCGCCCATGTCACCGGCGAGCCGGACAAGCTTTCGGTGCAGGACCGGCTGGAGGGCTTTGAATCCGCTCTCACCGCCGCCGGCATCCCCTTCGACCGCAAGCGCTATCTGGAATACGGAGCCTTCAACCGCCGCGCCGGCGGCTACGACGCCACCACCCGGCTCCTCCGCCGCAACTGGGAGGACCTGCCCACCGCGCTGTGCGCCGGCTCCGCCACCATGCTCATGGGCACCTTTGAGGCCATCCGGGATCTTGGACTGCGAATCCCGGAGGACATCTCTCTCATCGGCATCGACAATGTGGACACCGCCATGTATACCACCCCGCCTCTGTCCATCGTCTCCACCTCCTGTGAGGAGATCGCCAAAGTGACGGTGGCCCGGCTGATCCGGCTGGTGGAGGAGAACGGTGTGGAGAGCTGTGACTATGTGATCCCGGACGTGACGCTGGATCTGCGCAGCAGCATCCGCGCCATGGCTGAAGCCTGACGGAAACGCAAAAACCGCGCCGGATCCCCCCACGGGGACCGGCGCGGTTTCTTTTCTCTCCGTTCAGGGCTGCTTGCCGATGTAGGCCAGCACGCCGCCGTCGGCATACAGGATATGTCCGTTGACAAAATTGGACGCGTCCGAGGCCAGGAAGATGGCCGGCCCCATCAGGTCCTCCGCCTCGCCCCAGCGTCCGGCGGGCGTCCGCCCCACGATGAACTGATCGAAGGGGTGCCGGCTGCCGTCGCTCTGCCGCTCCCGCAGGGGCGCGGTCTGCTGGGTGGCGATATAGCCGGGCCCCAGGCCGTTGCACTGGATGTTCTGTCCGCCGAATTCGGCGCAGATGTTCTGCGTCAGCAGCTTCAGCCCGCCTTTGGCCGCAGTATAGGCCGCCACGGTCTCCCGGCCCAGCTCGCTGAGGATGGAGCAGACGTTGATGATCTTGCCGTGGCCCCGGGCCACCATGCCCGGCAGCACCGCCTTGGCCATGATGAAAGGCGCCACCAGGTCCACATCCACCACTCGCCGGAAATCCTCCACCTTCATATCGCACATGGGGATGCGCTTGATGATGCCGGCGTTGTTCACCAGAATGTCGATGGCGCCCACATCACGCTCCACATCGGCCACCAGCTTCTGCGCCCGGGCCTCATCCGTGACGTCACAGGGATAGCCCCGGACGTCGGTGATGCCCTCCGCCGCATAGGAGGCCAGCGCCTTTTCCACAGAGGCGTCGCTGGTGGCACAGAAGGCCACCTTGGCTCCGGCAGCGTGGAGGGCACGGGCAATGGCAAAGCCGATACCGTAGCACCCGCCCGTCACCAGAGCGGTCTTTCCCTCCAGAGAGAACAGGTTTCTGATCTGCATTTCGGTCATGGTCTGACTCCTTTCCTGCACGTCAGTGCATCACTTTTCCGCCGGTGATATTGATGGCCTGGCCGGTCATGTTGTCCGCAAAATCGGAGGACAAATACAGAAACATATGGGCGATGTCCTCCATGGTCTGGGCCCGCTTCAAGGGGATCCCCTCCAGGCGGGAGGCGAAATAGGCCTCCGCGTCGCCGCCCTGGCGGCGGATGTCGTCCAGCGCCCGCTCCCAGATGTTGGTGCGCACGATGCCCGGGCACACACAGTTGACGTTGATATTGTAGGGCGCGGCATACTGGGCGATGGCTTGGGTCATGCCGGTGACGCCGAATTTGGACGTGGTATAGGCCACATTGGTGGGGAATCCGTACTTGCCGGACTGTGAGCACATGTTCACGATTTTGCCGGAGCGGTTGGGAATCATCACCCGCAGCACCGCCTGGTCCACGAAGAACGTGCCCTTGGTGTTGACATTGAGCTGCTTGTCATAGTCGGCCTCCGTGGCCTCCAGGAAGTCCACCGCGCCGAACACACCTGCCACATGGTTCAAAATGTCCACCCGGCCGAAAGCCTCCATGGCCGCGTCCACCATGGCGTCGATCTGCGCCTTGGAAGTGACATTGCAGCAGTTGGACAGGGCCTTGACGGAAAACCGCTCCCGGATCTCGGCGGCCACAGCCTCCGCCGCCGCGCCGTCCATATCCGATACCAGCACATTGGCGCCGGCCTCCGCCAGCATCAGTGCCGTGCAGCGGCCCATGCCGCCTCCGCCTCCGGTGACGATGGCATTCTTTCCCGCCAGAGAAATTGCGACTCCCATTGTGAAACATCCCTTTCCGTTCAAATTTTTCGGGCATATGTAAACGCGTGACCATCCCGTCATCCTTTTGCGGGGACCGCTTCCCTCCATGGTCAAAGCCCGCGGATCCACTCTTTCCAATCCCATATACCCGTCTTTACGCTCAATATAACATACGGTCCATAAATGTGCAAGCGAATTTTTACACGTGTTTACTCTTACTTTTTCACTTTTCCTGTCTCTCCTCTTCCCCGCCGGGCTGTTTTGCCGTATAATCAGAAAAAACACCGCAAACACCTGGGAAGGAGGATGTGCCATGCGCATCACCAAGCATCTGCTGGATCACATGGTTCACTGCTACTGTGCCGGCTCCCTGGTCATTGACGGCACGCCCCATGCCGTACTGGCCGGAGAGGACCGGGGCGCGGCCTGCCATGCCTATGCCGCGCCGGATTTCATCCGGCGGGAGACGCTCTGGGAAAACCGGGGCGGCACCATGTCCTTGATTCCACTGCCCGGCCGGGATGGGGAGTTCCTGGCGGTGGAGAACTTCTTCCCCATCTTTCAGTCCGAGACCGCCAAACTGGTCTGGGGCCGGAAAGAAGCGGGGCAATGGGTCCTGCGGGATTTTCTTCCCCTGCCCTACATTCATCGCTTTGACATCCTGGAGTCCGGCGGACAGCGGTATCTCTTTGCCGCCACGCTTTGCTCATCCAAGCGGGATATGGACGACTGGTCCGACCCCGGCGCCCTGTATGGCTGTCCCATGCCGGACGATCTCACTCAGACGCCCCGGCCGGAGCGGCTGCTGGGCGGCATGGTACGCAATCACGGCTACTGGAAGGGTACCTGGGAAGGCCGCCAGGCCGCCTTCACCTCCTGTGACTCCGGGGTATACGTTTCCCTGCCTCCCCGGACGCCGGAGGAGGGCTGGACGGTGCGGCATCTGCTGGACGGTCCTGTCAGCGATATCGCGCTGTGTGACATCGACGGAGACGGGCTGGACGAGATGGCCCTGATTTCTCCCTTCCATGGAGACACTCTGACCATTTACCACCAGCAAGACAGCGGGTGGGAACCGGTCTACCGGCTCTCCGCGCCCTTTGCCCACGCCCTCTGGGGCGGCACGCTGCTGGGCCGTCCCGCCTTTCTGGTGGGGGCCCGCCGGGGGGACTGCGCTTTGTCCCTGCTCCGCTGGGACGCAGGCCGGGGCTTTTCCGTCACCGCTCTGGGCCATGGCGGCAGCAGCAATGTCTCCGTTTTCTCCCTGCCGGGACAGGACGTGGTGGTTTCCGCCAATCACACCGCCGGGGAAGCCGCCGTGTATGTGCTGGAGGATGTGCCTTGCGAAACCTCTCCAGCCACGGTATAATGAGGAAAACACCCACGCGGAATCCAAATTTTGAAAAAGGGGATATCGTACTATGAAACTGGTGACCTATTTGAAAAGCGGCCAGGAGCCCCAGGTGGGTCTCATCGGCAGCGATCCCGAGAAGATCGTGGCTGTGTCCGCTCTGGGCTTTTCCGCGCCGGACATGTCCGCTTTCATCGACCAGCTGGCCGGAGCCTCTCCCCTCTCCCTGCTGGAGCGGGTGGACGGCGCTGCCGGCGAATTCCGCTCCGACTGCCGCCTGCTGGCCCCCATCCGGCGTCCCCGGCAGGATGTGGTATGCCTGGGTGTCAATTACTACGAGCACCGTGACGAGACCCTGGCCTCCAATATTAAATACGACGGCAAACTCAGCAATCCCGTGTATTTCAGCAAACGGGTGAACCAGGCGGTGGATCCCGACGGGGATATTGAAAGCCATACCGGCCTCACCGCCGCGTTGGACTACGAGGTGGAGCTGGCCGTGGTGCTGGGCCGGGATGCCCGGGACGTACCCCTGGACCGGGCGGAGGAGTATGTGCTGGGTTACACGATCGTCAACGACGTCAGCGCCCGGGACCTGCAGTCGGCCCACCAGCAGTGGTACTTCGGCAAGAGCCTGGACGGCTTTACCCCCATCGGTCCCTGGATCGTCACCCGGGACGAGCTGCCCTGGATGCCCAAAGCGGGGATCCGCTCCTATGTCAATGGGGAGCTGCGGCAAAACAGCAATACGGAGCTGATGATGACCAAAATCGACGCGGCCATTCATCAGCTCTCTCAGGGCATGACGCTGCTGGCAGGAACCATCATCGCCATGGGCACTCCCTCCGGCGTGGGCATGGCCTTCGATCCGCCCCGGTACCTGAAGCCCGGCGACGTGGTGCGTTGTGAAGTAGACGGCGTGGGTGTGCTGGAAAATACCGTACGCTGAAAAACGCGGGCGGCCTCTCCGGAAGGGAGAGCGCCGCCCGCGCATATTTTGTCGTTTTTACGCGTCCAGGCACTCCTCCACAGCCTTGTCCAGCAGGGCCATCTCCTCCGCCGTCAGCTCCCAGTCGAAGGCCGCGCAGTTCTGCGCCACCTTGGCCCGGCTCTGAGCTCCCACGATGCAGGAGGACACAAAGGGCTTGGCCGCGCACCAGTTCAAAGCGATCTGGGCCAGGGGCACGCCGCCGTGGTCCGCGGAGAAGCGGTCCATCTTCTCCAGCAGCGCCATGATCCGGGAAAACTCCGGCTCCTGAAAGTGCTTGTAGAACCGGCTGCGGTTGTCCTTTGGATCGAAGTGCTGCAGCGTCCGGTAGGCGCCGGTGAGGATGCCGCCGCCCAGGGAACCGTAGGTCATGATGCCCATGCCCTGCTCCGCGGCCCAGCGCATCAGCTCCTCGCTGCCCCGGTTGACCATGGAGTAGTGGGGCTGGAAGGCCTCGATCTCGCAGTACTGTCCCGCCTCTTCCATCTGCTGACGGCTGAAGTTTGACACACCCACGTGAAGGATCTTGCCTTCCTTTTTCAGCCGGTTCAACGCGTCCATCGTAGCCTCAAAGGGGGTGTTGGGGTCCGGCCAATGGACCAGATAGAGATCGATATAGTCCGTCTGCAGGTTCCGCAGGGATTCCTCGCACTCCCGCAGGATCTTGGCCGGGTCTCCGTCCCTGACATAGCCGCCGTTGACGTACTCGTTGCCGCACTTGGTGGAGATCACAACATCCTTCCGGGCGCCCATATCCCGCAGAGCCTTGCCCAGCACCTTCTCCGCCGCTCCGGCGTTATAAGCCGGAGCCGTGTCAAAAAACGTGATGCCGGACTCCACCGCCGCCCGGACGGCATCCAGCCGGGTCTCCTCCGGATTGCTGTCCCAGCCCACGCCGCCGATGCCCCAGGTGCCCAGAGCCATCTCGGAGACCTGCATGCCGGTCTTTCCAAACTGCTTGTAGCGCATATTGCTCCTTCCTTTCCAGCATGCCCGGCCCGCCGCCGGGCATTTTCCCTATTTTATCACATCCAACCTCCCGGCGCCGCCCCTGCGCCCGGGACCGACACGGCTATGCGTCAGAGCGGAAGCGGCTGTGCCCCCGGTCCGGAACGCACGCTGCGCGCAGGAGACATCATCCGTGCCGCTCTCTCCTTTCCGCACCGCCGTCACAGCGGCACTCCTCCCACACCGCGGACCAGGCGCTGTGATCTGTATGGAGCAGATGGTGCGCCTTCTCCCCCAGGGGCTTTTTCAGATACGTGCGGTAGAGGGTCTGCACATCAGGGTTTTCATGGGAAAAGCGCAGCTGCGCGCCGGCGTCCATCTGCCAGAGACGGCTTCCCCGGGCGGCCGCGGCATCTCCGCCTTCATGGATGGGCTGCCCTCCGCCGCCGGCGCAGCCGCCGGGGCAGGCCATCACCTCCACGAAGTCGTACTCCGCCCGGCCGCTGTCCACAGCCTCCAAAAGCCTGCGGGTATTGCCCAGGCCGCTGACCACCGCTACCCGCAGCTCGCCCACACCGGGCAGCTGGAACACGGCCTCCCGCCAGGGACGTCCGCCCCGGACCTGGGAGAAAGCGTCAGGATCGGGGTTCTTGCCGCAGGTCAGATAATAGGCACTGCGCAGCGCCGCGTCCATGACGCCGCCGGTGGTGCCGAAAATCACCGCCGCGCCGGTGCCGGTGCCCAGCGGGCTGTCGAAAGGCTCCTCCGGCAGCTTGCCGGGGACGATGCAGTCGCTGCGGAAGAGGCGGCACATCTCCCGTGTGGTGAGCACGGCGTCCACGTCCGGGTCCCCGAAGGCGCTGCGCATAGTGGGCAGCTCACACTCGGCTTTCTTGGCCGAGCAGGGCATAATGGACACCACGAACATCTTCCGGGAATCGATGCCACGGCGCTTGGCGAAATAGCTCTTGGCCACCGCCCCGAACATCTGCTGGGGAGACTTGGCGGTGGAGAGGTTTTCCGTATAGGAGGGGAACTGGGTCTTGAGGAACCGCACCCAGCCGGGGCAGCAGCTGGTGAACATGGGCCAGCGGTACTTGCCCCGGTGCGCCAGCCGCTCCAGAAGCTCGCTGCCCTCTTCCATGATGGTGAGGTCCGCGGCGAAGTTGGTGTCAAACACGTAGTCGAAGCCGATGCGCTTCAAGGCCGCCACCATGCGCCCCGGGGTCCCCAGGCTGCGGGAGAGGCCGAAGGCCTCCGCCCAGGCCACCCGCACCGCCGGAGCCACCTGGACCACGGTGGTGATCTCCGGGTCCGCCAGGGCCCGGAGGACCCGGTTGGTATCGTCCCGCACCGTCAGCGCCCCGGTGGGGCAGTGCACCACGCACTGGCCGCAGAAGGTGCAGGCGGTATTCTTCAGGCTGCGGTTGTAGCTCACGTCCACAGTTGTCCGGGAGCCGGTTCCCGCCACGTCCCAGATGCGCATGCCCTGGATCTTGTCGCACACCTGAATGCAGCGCATACACTTGATGCACTTGGATGCCTCCCGCACCACCGGCACATCCAGATCCACCCTGGACCGCTCCAGCTGCACCTCATAGGGCTGGAAATGGATGTTCAGGTCGTGGGAGAGCTGCTGGAGCTGACAGGTGCCGCTGCGGACGCAGACCGTGCAGTTGGAGTTGTGCTGGGAGAGAATCAGCCGCAGATTCGTTTTGCGGGCCTGCCGGACCCGGGGGGAGTTGGTATGCACCACCATGCCCTCCGCCGCGGCGGTGTTGCAGGCGGGCACCAGCCGCTCCGTGCCCTCCACCTCCACCACGCACATCCGGCAGGCGGCGATCTCGTTGATGTCCTTCAAAAAGCACAGGTGCGGGATGGGGATGCCGGCTTTTTCCGCCGCCTCCAGCACGGTGGTGCCCCTGGAAACGCACACGTCCCGCCCATCGATGGTCAGTTTTACCATGTCTCCACACGTCCTCCCTTGAA
>CALWXI010000219.1 GCA_944385455.1 uncultured Oscillospiraceae bacterium
CGATGACGCCCTGGGCCGCCATGGTCTGGATGTAGTAGGCGGCGTAGGCGGGGATGGAGGCGGCGTCGGAGAAGGTCAGCTCCGCGGTGGCGTAGCCCTTTTCCTGGGTGCGGCCGATCATGGTGGCAGCCTGGGCCCGGGTGAGGCTGGCGTTGGGGTTGAAGTAGATCCGTCCGTCGGACCCGGCGGAGCCGTTGATGACGCCCTCGGTATACAGCGCCTTGATGGCGGGAACGGCATATTCCGGGATGGAGGCCAGGTCCGCGAAGGGCAGCGTCACGCCGGCGTAGTCGCTCTCGCTGAGGCCCAGATACCGGTAGAGCATCACGGCGAACTGGGCCCGGGTGATGTTCTGATCGGGCCGGAAGGTGCCGTCGGAATAGCCGGTGGTGACGCCGGAGTTGTAGAGGAAGTCCACATAGCTGGCGGCCCAGTAGCCCTGGGTGTCGGTAAAGACCGGGACCCAGTCCGCCGCGGTGGGCACATCGTAGGAGGCCCGGCCGATGTTGCCGGAGGCGTCCCGGGCGGTGACGGTGACGCGGTGGGGCTTGCCGTCGGAGATCAGAGAGGTGGTCAGAGTCCCGGTGGATGCGTTGTAGGTGAAGCTCTGGTCCGCGCCGTCCCAGGTGACGGAGACGGCGGACTGGGGCAGCACGCCGTCCACCGCGTCGGAAACGACGGCGGTGAGGGTCTCGCCGTCCGGCGTCAGGGTGATGGCGGGCACCTGGGTATCCACGGTGCCGCCGAAGGAGGCCACGATCTGATCCAGGTAGATGGTGCCGGTCAGAGGCGTGGTGGGCTCTGCGGCGATGGTGCCGCCCAGACCGTCGTCCACGTAGTTCCGCGCACCGGCGGCGACGGTGAAGCCCTGGAGCTGGAAGGCCTCTCCGGCGGTGGAGACGCTGACCTGCTTCCAGCCGGTGAAGTCCAGGGTGGTGACGGGCGTCTGGAGCCAGGCCTCGGTGCCGTTGCTGTAGCAGAGGTTCAGCACGTTGCCGGAGCCGTCGCCGTAGACCCAGAGGTTCAGGCTGGTGTAGAGCTGGTTGTCGACGGCGGCGCCGGAGAACGCGCGCCACTGCGCTTCATAGCCCAGGGCGTCCTGGAGGGTATAGTCCATCCGGGCGGCGCCCCTGCCGTATCGGACGTAATCCCCGGCGGCGGTGTGGGTCAGGGAGATGCCGTCCCCGGAGCCGTCGAAGATGGTGGCCGCGTCCTCAAAGTCCTCCACAGTCTGGAGAGCCAGGGTGGACACCGTCACGTTCACCGCGGCGCTCCTGCCGCCGGCGGTGGCGGTGATGGTGCCGGTGCCGGGAGCGGTGGCGGTGAAGAGGCCGTTCTGGTCGATGGTGCCGATATCTCCGGTGACAGCCCAGGTCAGGGCGTCGGCGTCGGCCTTCAGGGACATGTGGTTGTACACAGCGGAGGCACTGAGCTGGGTGACGGCGCCGGGAGCGGTGCTGAGGGTGGTGAGCAGGTTGCCGCTGGCGTCCCGGATGGCCACGTTGTCGGGATCGGCAATGGCATAGACGGTGGTGGTGCCGGTCCTGCCCCGGCTCTCCGCGGTCACGGTGACCTCCCCGCCCTCCCGGGGGGTGATGAGGGTATTGCCGTCCAGGGTGCCGGAGGAGGCGTTCAGGGTGTAGTCGGAGGACATGGGGATGTAGTTGGTATCCACGGCGGAGGCGGAGATGTTCACCCGGCTGCCCGCCAGGACATAGGGATCGTCGGCGCTGACATAGAAGTGGCTGAGCTCTCCGGTGGGCTCCGCGCTGGCCACCAGGAAGATCTGGTTGCTGACGGCCCGCTGGCTGCCGTCGGAGGGCCGGTTGACGGTCTCGGCGGTGTAGCCGTCGGGCTGGGTGACGGAGAGGGTGGTGGACCCGCCGCCGTCCAGGCACAGCGCGCTGACGCAGCCCAGCTCGATGAGCCGCTGGGCCACCTGGGTCATGCTGGCGCCGATGGAGTAGCCGGAGCGGCGGCCGTCGATGGTGTAGAACACCACGGTGCCGTCGGCCTTGACGCCCACGGCGGTGCGGGGATTGCTGCCGGTGGGGAGTCCGGAGGCCACGGCGCCGTTCTCCACCAGGGAATAGAGGGCGCCCACGGCGTACTGCACGTCGTTCCACTCCTCGCTGGAAGCCGTGACGGAGAGGGTGACGGTGGAGCCCACGGGGAGGTTGCGCAGGGCGTCGGTGAAATAGGTATTGGACTGGCTGTTGGCGGAGAGCACCACCTGATCCGGCCCGATGGCCGTGGCGGAGGACGTCTCCAGCACCTGCTCCACGGTGACGGTGAGGGCGCCGCCCATGGAGAGGCTGCCCTCGGTGATGGAGCACACCACATCCACGCCGGATTCGGTGGTGCCGGTGGTGTGCTTGGCGTTGAAGTCATATGTATAGAGGTAGATGCCGCCGGTGGAGACCCGGGCCTTGTTGACGCCGCTGAGCTGGCGGACCACCCGGGTGGGCACGCCGTAGGCGTCCAGGGCGTCGTAGCCCAGATCGGCGGAGACCTTCACCGCGGGCTTGCCGATGACGGCGGAGCCGTCGGCGCGGAAGCCGATGGCATAGTAGCCGCCGTCGCTGCTGCGCAGCTGGCCCTCGGTGACCACGATGCCGATGGGAAGGCCGGTGCCCA
Source organism: uncultured Oscillospiraceae bacterium (assembly GCA_944385455.1). GTDB lineage: Bacteria > Bacillota > Clostridia > Oscillospirales > Oscillospiraceae > Oscillibacter. The sequence goes on from CALWXI010000219.1 coordinate 2,638, forward strand.
CGTTGTAGAAGTCGCCGTTGATGCCGGCCACCACCCGGTAGCCCTGGCTCTCCAGCTTGGCGGCCTGGCTGGCCACGGTGCTGCGGTCGGTGAGGACGCTGCCGTAGGTGACGATGGGGGTCACGGCGTCGTTCGGCGTATAGGTTACCAGGTTCTCCGTCCGCAGGTCGGAATAGCTGGTGCTCCAGAATACGTTGGTGGACAGCTGGGTCTCCTGGTTCAGCAGGGTATCCTGTGCGCTGAGGTCCTCTCCCAGCGCCTCAGAGGCCGCCGCGGGCAGGCCCGCAGCCGCCGTCAGCGTCAGCGCCAGCAGGGCGGAGACGGTCTTTCGCAACAATTGTTTCATGCAGGTTCCTCCAAAATGAAGTCGCGGGGTCAACATAATACTTCCCCAGCATACCACACTCCCGGAGGAATGTAAATGGCGGGGCGGTGATAAAATTTTCCTCCGCAGGCCGGGATTCTCTATGGTGGACGTTTGAGCCGGACGGAAGGTTCCGCCGGCGGCGAAAAAAAAATCTGGACAAGCGGCGCAAAGCCGCTACAATGGAGGCAGAAGCATGAAAAAGGAGGCCATCCCATGACCGTCACCATCGACACCAGCCGCTGCATCGGCTGCGGCATGTGCGCCTACGCCGCCCCGGAGGTCTTTCAGATCCAGGGGAAATTCTCCACCGTTTTAAAGACGCCGGAGGGCCGGGAGACGTATCGGGTGCTGGACGCCGCCAACGGCTGCCCCGTCAACGCCATCACCGCGACCCGCTGAAAAACGGCGCGCCATGGGGCGCGCCGTTCCGCTCTTCCGGAACAGAAAGGACCCCGGCGCCGAGGCGCCGGGGTCCTTGTTCTTCACTTCAGTTCGGAAACGCTCAGCACTTCTCAAACACGGTGGCAGTGCCCATGCCGCCGCCGATGCACAGCGTGGCCAGGCCCTTCTTGGCCTC
>CALWXI010000220.1 GCA_944385455.1 uncultured Oscillospiraceae bacterium
GGTCACGCCCCACAGCGCCTCGTTCACCGCCTTGGGGTCGGTGGAACCGGCCGCCTTCAGCGCCTCCAGCGCCACGAAGTAGGCGTCGTAACCCATGGCGGTCACCGCGGCTACCATGTCGTTGCCGCCGTTGTTGGTCATGGCTTCGGGATTGGCGTTGATCCAGGCCTTGATGCCCTCGTCGAACTCAGGATCGCCGCCCTCCTGATAGAAGGTGCTCACGTAGATGGTGATGTCCTTGCCGGTGGCGGCCTCGATCACCTTATTGCTGTCCCAGGTATCGCCGGCCATCAGGGGCATGGTCACGCCCTGGGCAGCGGCCTGGTCGATGATCTGGGTGGCGTAGGCGATGGAGCAGGGGGCGAAGATGACGCCCGCGCCCAGGCTCTTGGCGGTGGAGATGTAGGAGGTGAAGTCGGAGTTGCCGGTGGGGAAGTTCTCGCTGACTACGGTGCCGCCCAGGGCCTCAAAGGCCTGCTGGAAGTAGTAGCACAGGCCCACGTCGTAGTCGTTGCCCAGCTCGCCCAGGCAGTAGGCCACGGTGGCGCCCAGCTCTTTATAGGCGTAGTTGGCCAGCACAGTGCCCTGGAAGGGATCCAGGAAGCAGATGCGGAAGTAGTGGGTATTGCCCGCAGTGACCTGGGGATTGGTGCAGGTCACGCCGATGGCGGGGATGCCCGCGTCGGCAAAGTACTGGGAGCCGGCGATAGACACGCCGGAGCCGTAGGAACCCAGGATTACGGAAACGCCCTCGCTGATCAGCTGCTGGGCCGCAGAGGGGGCCTTATCCGGCGAGGAGCCATTGTCCGCGTAAACCAGCTCCACGTTGTAGGTGGTGCCGCCGATCTCTACGGTGGGCTGCAGGTAATTGGCGTACTGCATACCCAAGGTTTCCTGCTTGCCGCCAGCGCCGCTGTCGCCGGAAGCCGGCTCGAATACGCCGATCTTGACCACTTCTTCCGCCGCCGCGAAGGACGCGAAAGCCGTGACGGACAGCATGAGGACCAGGCACAGGGCGAGGATCTTTTTCATGGTTTGTCTCCTCCTTGATTAAGAATGCATTCATTATACCTTGCTCCGCCCGCAATTGCAAGGGCAAATTGCCCTCTCTCCCATATTTTTATGCTCCGCTCAATAAAACCGGGCCGTTTCGCCGCTCCCGTTTGGGTAAAACTGCATTTTTATAACGTCTCCGGACCGCCCCCCGCAAAACCACACATACAATTAATCCAGCCGGGCGCACCTCGCCTTGCGATTTTTCCTTTGCAATGATATAATGGTAAGGATTTCGTATACCCAACCCCGACATCGTATGGAGGACATTGGTTCATGTTTGACTTTCTCAAGAAGTTTTTACAGACGAGCAACGAGGGAGAGCTGAAAAAGCTGAACCCCATTGTGGACAAGATCGAGGCCCTGGAGCCCACCTATCAGAAGATGAGCGACGAGCAGCTGCGGGACCAGACCCGGCTGTTCCGGGAACGGCTGGCAAAGGGCGAAACCCTGGACGCCCTGCTGCCCGAGGCCTTCGCCGTGGTGCGGGAGGCCTCGGTGCGGGCGCTGGGTATGCGCCCCTTCCGGGTGCAGCTCATCGGCGGCATCGTGCTGCACCAGGGCCGCATCGCCGAGATGCGCACCGGCGAGGGCAAAACCCTCACTGCCGCCCTGCCCGCCTACCTGAATGCCCTGCCCGGCAAGGGCGTGCACATCGTCACCGTCAACGACTACCTGGCCCGGTTCCATTCCGAGTGGATGGGCAAGGTGTACCGCGTCCTGGGCATGAAGGTGGGCCTGACCGTCCCCGACATGAGCAGCGAGGAGCGTCAGCAGGCCTATCAGGCCGACGTCACCGACGCCACCAACAACGAGCTGGGCTTTGACTACCTGCGGGACAATATGGCCACCTACAAGGAGCGGTTGGTGCAGCGGCCCCTGAACTTCGCCATCGTGGACGAGGTGGACTCCATCCTCATCGACGAGGCCCGCACCCCCCTGATCATCTCCGGCCAGGGGGACAAGTCCACCGAGATGTACACCCGGGCCAACGTGTTCGTCCAGCGCCTGAGCAAGGGCGAGGCGGACAAGGACGGAGAGATCACCAAGGCAGGAGACTACCTCACCGACGAAAAGCAAAAGACGGTGACCCTCACCGAGGAGGGCGTTCGCAAGGCGGAGCAGTTCTTCGGGGTGGAGAACCTGACCGACATGGAGAACACCGAGCTGCACCACCACATCCTCCAGGCCCTCAAGGCCAACGCCATGATGAAGCGGGACGTGGATTACGTGGTGAAGGACGGCGAGGTCATCATCGTGGACGAGTTCACCGGCCGGCTGATGATGGGCCGGCGCTACTCCGAGGGCCTGCACCAGGCCATCGAGGCCAAGGAGCACGTGAAGGTGGAGCGGGAGAGCAAGACCCTGGCCACCATCACCTTCCAGAACTACTTCCGCATGTACAAAAAGCTGTCCGGCATGACCGGTACCGCCAAGACCGAGGAGGAGGAGTTCCGGGGCATCTACAAGCTGGACGTGGTCACCATTCCCACCAACAAGCCCATGATCCGCCAGGACCTGAACGACGCGGTGTTCACCACCCTGAAGGGCAAGTACGCCGCCGTGGCCGACGAGGTGGTGCGCCGCCACGCCACAGGGCAGCCCATCCTGGTGGGCACGGTGTCGGTGGAAAAGAGCGAATTGGTCAGCCGGATGCTGTCCAACCGGGGCGTGAAGCACGTGGTGCTCAACGCCAAGTTCCACGACAAGGAAGCGGAGATCGTGGCCCAGGCGGGCAAGAAGGGCGCCGTCACCATCGCCACCAACATGGCCGGCCGCGGCACCGACATCCTGCTGGGCGGCAACGCCGAGTTCATGGCCCGGCACCAGCTGCGCCAGATGGGCTATGAGGACCAGGTCATCGAGGAGGCCATCGGCCACGCCCAGGACGTGTCCGACCAGGTGAAGGAGGCCCGCCAGGCCTTCCAGCAGCTGCTGGCCAAGTTCAAGGTGCAGACCGACCGGGAGCACGAGGAAGTGGTGAAGCTGGGCGGGCTGCACATCCTGGGCACCGAGCGCCACGAGTCCCGCCGCATCGACAACCAGCTGCGGGGCCGCGCCGGCCGCCAGGGCGACCCGGGCTCCAGCCAGTTCTTCATCTCCCTGGAGGACGACTTAATGCGCCTGTTCGGCTCCGAGCGCATCCAGCCCATCGTGGAAAAGCTGGGGATGCAGGAGGGCGAGGCCATCGAGTATGGCCTCTTGTCCAAGCAGATCGAAAACGCCCAGAAGCGGGTGGAGGGCCGCAACTTTGACATCCGCAAAACCGTGCTCAAGT
>CALWXI010000221.1 GCA_944385455.1 uncultured Oscillospiraceae bacterium
AGAAAAAAGCGGATGCCCCAGCCCAGCAGCCGCGCCGACTGCTCCCGTCCCAAAGTGATTTGACCGTGTCCCACAGCCTGTCCCTCCAAATCCCGTGTTTTCCCCCATCTTATTCCCCCGGACGCGAAAAGAACGTCGGGAAAAGCAGCGGGGCCTTTCCCCGTGGAGGTGGACTTTTCCCCGGCGGCATGGTATGATGGAGCCAATCTGTCACCGCCATGAAAGGACGACGCCTATGCACATCGGAACCGTTTCCATCCCCTCCCGCCTGGCCCTGGCCCCTATGGCCGGGGTGACGGACGCGGCCTTCCGCCAGATCTGCTCCGAGCTGGGAGCGGGACTGACCTGCACGGAGCTGATCTCCTCCAAGGCCCTGTGCTACCGGGACAAAAAAACCTTCTCTCTGCTCCAGCAGTTTCCGGGAGAACACCCCGCCGCCGTGCAGATCTTCGGCCACGACCCGGTGTGCATGGCGGAGGCTGCCCAGATCGCCATCGAGCACACCGGCGCCGACATCCTGGACATCAACATGGGCTGCCCCATGGGGAAGATCGTGAACAACGGCGACGGCGCGGCGCTGATGAAGGACCCGGACGCCGCCGGGCGCATCATGGAGGCGGTGGTGAAGGCGGTACATGTGCCGGTGACGGCCAAGTTCCGCCGTGGCTGGGACATGGGCAGCTGCAACTGCGTGGAATTCGCCCGGGTGCTGGAGCAGGCGGGCGCGGCGGCGGTGGCGGTCCACGGCCGCACCCGGGCCCAGGTCTACGGCGGCCAGGCGGACTGGACCTGCATCCGCCAGGTGAAGGAGGCGGTGTCCATTCCGGTGATCGCCAACGGCGACATCTGGAAGCCGGAGGACGCCCCCCGGATCCTCCAGCACACCAAGGCGGACATGGCCATGATCGGCCGGGGCTGCTTCGGGAACCCCTGGCTGTTCCAGCAGGCCGCCGCCGCCCTGGAGGACCGTCCCGTCCCGCCGCTGCCGCCGCTGGCCCAGCGGTGCGACACCGCCGTGCGGCAGTTCCAGCTGGCGGCGAAGGCCAAGGGGGAGCGTGCGGCCGTGCTGGAGGCCCGGCGGCACTACTGCTGGTATCTCAAGGGCGTGCCCCACTCCGGCTATTACAAGGAACAGATCGTGCAGATGAATACCCTGGAGGACGTTTACCGGGTGACGAAGGGGATCAAAAGGGATTTGACATGATGCAGGAAGCACAATGGATCGACAAAGCGCGGCGGGGCGACCAGGAGGCCTTCGCACACCTGGTGCGGCTGTATGAAAAGCGGGTGCTGGCGCTGAGCACGCGGATGTGCCGGAACCGGGAGGACGCCGCCGAGGCGGCTCAGGAGGCCTTCCTGGCCGCCTGGCAGGGCCTGCCCTTTTTCCGGGGGGAATCCCAGTTTTCCACATGGCTGTACCGTCTGGCCTCCAACGCCTGCGTGGACCTTCTGCGGCGGGAGGGCCGCCGCTGCGGCGCGGCGGGCCCCTCTCTGGACGACGAGGACATCCGGCTGGACGCGCCGGACCCCGCCCCCTCTCCCCAGGAGGCGGCGGAGCGCCGGGAGCTGCGGGAGCAGGTGGCGGCGGGCCTCGATCAGCTGACGCCGGAGCACCGGCAGGTGCTGGTGCTCCGGGAGATCCACCAGCTCTCCTACGACGAGATCGCCCAGGTGCTGTCCCTGGACGTGGGAACGGTGAAATCCCGCATCAGCCGGGGCCGGCGGCAGCTGCGAAAAATCCTGCTGGAAAGCGGGAACTTTTCCGCCGTGCCTGCGTCCAAAGATACAGGAAAGGAGGGCTGCACATGAATCCCTGCCCTGAATACGCGGCCCTGCTGGATCTGTATGCGGACGGCGAGCTGACGGCGGAGGAGACGGCCCGGGTGGCCGAGCACCTGACCCGCTGTCCGGGCTGCGCCGCCTACGTGGACGATATCCTGACCATTCGGGCCGCCTTCCCAGACGTGGAGGACACCCCTGTGCCGGAGGACTTCTCCCGGCGCGTCATGGGGGCGGTGGCGGCCCATCCCCGCACTGCTCCCAAAAAACGGAAGCGCTGGCTCCAGGCGGCGCTGCCCCTGGCGGCATGTCTGGCCGTGGCCATCCTGCTGCAAAACGGCACGCTGCAGCGCCTGATCCCTGCCGGGGCCGGCAGCACCAGCGACGCCGCCCCCTCCGCCGGTGCGGCGATGACGGAAAGCAACGCCGCAGAGGGATGGGACGGCGCGGCAGACACGGCGGACGGCGGCACCGCAGAGGGGAGCGCCTCCCTGCCCCGCCTCTCCGACGACGCGGACGGCGCCGCGCCGGAGGAGACCGTACCGCCGGAGGAGGCCGCGGAGGTAACCCCGGAGGTGACTGCGGAGGTAACCCCGGAGGTAACTGCGGAGGAAGCTCCGGAAGTAACTGCGGAGGAAGCCCCGGAGGCCGCCGCGGAGGAGGCTCCGGGGGAAGCTGCGGAGGATGTCCCCGCCGTGGAAAAGGACGCGGCAGGCCCGCAGCTCTTCACCGCAAGCGCCGCCGCAGAG
>CALWXI010000222.1 GCA_944385455.1 uncultured Oscillospiraceae bacterium
TCAAATTTAACTTGAATTTCCAAAAGGAGAAGCGTGCAGAATGGATACCGTCTACATCACCGGACACCGCAACCCCGATACCGACTCCATCATCTCCTCCATGGCCTACGCCGCCCTGAAAAACGCCTTGGGCGGACGGCAGTACAAGGCGGCCCGGCTGGGGCAGATCAGCGACGAGACCCAGATCGTGCTGGACCGCTTCGGTGTGGAGCCCCCCCGGCTCCTTACCGACGTGCGCACCCAGGTCCGGGATCTGGATTACGACACGCCCCCCACCCTGTCTCCCTCCGCCACCATCAGCCGGGGCTGGCAGATGATGCAGGCGGACAAGATCTCCGCCCTTCCGGTGGCCAATGAGGACGGCACGCTGTACGGCATGCTCTCCGCGGGAGACGTGGCCAACTACGACATGACCTCCGTCCGCAACCCCCGGGTGCGGCACATGCCGGTCTATAACCTTCTCTCCGTGCTGGAGGGGCAGATCGTCAATGAGGGCAGCGAGATGTGGGAGGAGGTCTCCGGCGCGGTGACCATCGCCCTGCCCGTGGGCCGGGAGAATCTGATGTTCTCCGACCGGGATACCATCGTGGTGTGCGGCGACCAGCCGGACATGATCCGCCGGGCGCTGGAGCTGCAGGTCAGCTGTGTGCTGGTGTGTCAGGCGGAGGTGAGCCAGGAGCTTCTGGAGATGGGCGGCAAGACATGCATCATCGCCACGCCCTATGATCCCTACCGGGCGGTGCGCCTCATTCACCACGCCATGCCCATCTCCAGCATCTGCAAGAGAGAGGACATGGTCTGCTTCCATCTGGACGACTATGTGGACGACGTGCAGAACAGCGTCCTGGAAAGCCGCTTCCGCTCCTATCCCATCCTGGATGAGAACGAACGGGTGGTGGGGACGCTCTCCCGCTTCCATCTGCTGCGTCCCCGGCGCAAGCGGGTGATCCTCATGGACCATAACGAGCGGGCCCAGTCCGTCATGGGATTGGAGCAGGCGGAGATCCTGGAGATCGTGGACCATCACCGCCTGGCGGACATCGAGACCAAGAATCCCATCTACGTGCGCAACGAGCCGGTGGGCAGCACCACCACCATCGTGGGCGGCATGTACCAGGAGAAGGGCCTCATGCCCACGGCCAAGATGGCCGGCCTCATGGCCGCGGCCATCGTCTCCGACACCGTCATGTTCAAGTCCCCCACCTGCACCCAGCGGGACATCGACATGGCCAACCGCATGGCCCGCATCGCCAATGTCTCCCTGGAGGAGCTGGGCAAGGCCATCTTCTCCGCCACCAGCGGGGACGACAAGTCCGTGGAGGCCATGCTCCGCACAGACTACAAGGAGTTCCACATCGCCGGTCACGACCTGGCGGTCAGCCAGATCACCTGCATGGACTCCGAGCGGCTGCTGGGCCGGAAGGACGAGTTCCTGGCGGCCATGGGCGCCATCCGGAAGGACCGGCACTTCAACACGGTGGTGCTGATGATCACCGATGTGCTGCTGGAGGGCACGCAGCTGCTGTTCGTGGGAGACGAGGACACCATCCGCCAGGCCTTCAACATCAAGCACGCGGAAAACTGCGCGTTCCTTCCCAAGATCATGTCCCGGAAAAAGCAGGTCATCCCCATGCTCTCCGCCCTTTGGGGCTGAGTGTGGCCGAAACAGCCTCCCCGAAGCGCCAGCGGCGCTTCGGGGAGGCTGTTTTTTTATCGTTTGCCCCCCTGGAGCAGGGCGGCGGCCAGCAGCTCCAGCGCCGCGGTCAGATCCTCGGGGCTGGGCTGCGGGAAAGCGGGGCGATCCATAATGCTGCGCCTCCTCACCGGCTGCGCCGGGCGTACCACCGCATGGACAGCGGTACGGAGACGGCTGTCAGCACCAGCGATACCGGCACCACCAGCCATACCGCGGCGGGCAGGGCGTTGCTGGCGCTTTCCGCGATGCCGCTCAGGGCCCCGGTGGAACCGCACACCAGAAAGATGATGAGGAACATGATGAGCCGTCCGCGTTCCACGCCGAAGCGGAAGATCAGCGGCAGCGTGATGGCCAGTGTGGAGACGCAGGCGAAGAACGCCGCCAGCAGTGCGGCGGGAGCGGCGGCGCGGTGGAACGCCAGGGAGAAGGCCGTCTGCAGCACCAGGGAGACAAGGCATGCCCCCGCCCCGCCGATCCAGCCCAGGGCGTACCGGCTCAGCACCAGGTCCCGGACGGAGTAGGGCATCATGGCCGCCAGCTGGTCCCACTTGCTGCGCTCGTCGTAGGCCACGCAGGAATAGGGCAGCAGCGCCGCGTAGGTCACGGCGAACACCATGTTGTAGCCGCCGGGCAGGGCGGAAAAGACCAGGATCACCAGAAGAAAATACCGCATCTGCTTCCACAGCACGTAAAAATCCTTCAGCAGCAGCGCTTTCATCCGAGCTTCACTCCTTTCGCCAAAAAGAGGATCACGTCCTCCACCGTGGGCCGTTCCAGCATCAGCGTGGCAGGCACATCGTCCCGCCGCACCAGGCACCGCACGCCGCCGTAGCTCCGGTCCTCCCGGCCCACCACTGCCGCCGGGTCCAGGCTCTCCGCCTGGTCTGCGGTGCCGGCAAAAATGGCATAGCGTTCCAGCAATGCATCCTTCTCCTCGCAGAAGAGGAGTTTCCCCTGGTGGAGGAACGCGATATAGTCGCAAAGCTTCTCCAGGTCCGAGAGGATGTGGGAGGAGATGAGGATGGAGTGGTCCTCCTGCCGGGTGAAGTCGGAGAAGATATCCAGCACCTGGTCCCGGACGATGGGGTCCAGGCCCGCGGTGGCCTCATCCAGCACCAGCAGCCGGGGGGCGTGAGACAGCGCCACGGCGATGGCGAGCTTCATCCGCATGCCCCGGGAGTAGTCCTTGAAGGGCTTCTTCTCCGGAAGCTCGAAGCGGTCCAGATACTGCCGGAACTGATCGCCGTCCCAGCGGCGGTAGGTTTTCGCCATCACACGGCCCACCTGGGCGGCGCTGAGGACCTCCGGGAAATAGGCTTCATCCAGCACCACCCCGACGTCCTCCTTCACGGCCTGGAACTCCGGGGAGGCGGTGTCCACCCCCAGCACGGCGGCGCTGCCGCCGTCGGGGCGCAGGGCGTTCATCAAAAGACGGATGGTGGTGGATTTTCCGGCGCCGTTTTCACCCACCAGGCCGCAGATGGTGCCCTCCGGCACCTCCAGCGTCAGATCCCGGATGGCGAACGAGCCGAAGGATTTGCAGATATGATTCAGGGCAATGGCATTCATGTCGATTCCTCCTCGGACAGTAGCTCCAGCATGCGTACAAGGTCCTGCGGCGTCAGACCGCAGCCCCGGGCCAGCTCCAGCGCGGCGGCGAGATGCTCCTCCAGCTCCTTTTGCCGCTGTTCCCGGATGAGGTCCAGATTCTCCTCCGCCACAAAGCAGCCCTTGCCCGCCATGGTGTAAATGAGGCCCTGGGCTTCCAGCTCGTCATAGGCCCGCTTGGTGGTGATGACGGAGATCTTCAGGTCCTTGGCCAGGGCCCGGATGGAGGGCAGCGCCTCTCCCGGCCGCAGGGTGCCGGAGACGATCTGCGACTTGATCTGGGAGAAGATCTGCTCGTAGATGGGCTGGCTGGTGGTGTTTCGGATGATGAGTTCCATGGAAGTGCCTCCGTTCGTACTGTACATGTACAGTATATACAGTATGCACAGAATGTCAAGGGGGTTTTGAAAATTTTCTTTTGTGGGCAATGCACCTTTGAATCTGCGGCAAATTATGATATACTTCCACCCGAGACTGTAAAAGGGAGGCAGCGGCCTTGGAGCGCGTCAGCGGTGTCAGCAACTGGAAACTGCGCATCCGCCGGGAGGCGGAGGGCATCACGATCCTGCAGGCGGCGTCCTGCGACACGGCGGCGGCGCTGCCGGACACCCTTTTCGGCCTGCCGGTGACAGAGCTGGGCAACCACGCCCTGGCCCCCGGCTGGGCCGCCCCGGAGGGCGAGGAGGTGCTGGTGACTTGCGGGCCGCTGGGAGCGGAGGCGGAGTGGGACAACCGGCGCCTGGAGGAGCTGACGCTGCCGTCGGGCCTTCTGCGGGTGGGGGATTACGCCCTGCTCAACTGCAGCGCCCTGCATACCCTGCGCCTTCACGACGCCATCTGCTACTGGAGCGGCGGGGCGCTGATGAACTGCCGGTCCCTGCAGACGTTCCATATCACCCGGGTGGGGGAGGAGCAGCGGGAGTCTCTGGCCTACTTCAACGACGAGCTGAGCCGGGAGCTGGACGTGACCATCGTGGACGCGGCGGGCCGCACCGCCCGGCTGCTGTTCCCGGAGTTTCTGGAGGTCTACGAGGAAAACTGTCCGGCCCACCACTTCGACTACAATATTTACGGCGCGGGGTATCCCTACCATCACTGCTTCCATCAGAAGAAGCTCAGCTACAAGGTCTATGACGGCTTGTGGCGGGCCTTTCTGGGCATGGAGCACGAGGAGGACGCGGCGCTGCGGCTGGCCTGGTGGCGGCTGCGGTATCCGGTGGAGCTGTCGGAGCGGGCGGAGGCGTCGTACCTCGACTATCTCCGCCGCCATGTGCCGGAGGCGGCGGGGTGGCTGCTTTCCCGGCGGGACGTGCCGGGGCTGCGCTTTCTGCTGGAGCGGGCGGACCCGGACCGGGACACCCTGGCCCGGGCCTGCGGCGATGCCCGCCGGGCCGGGGCCACGGAGGCCCTGGCGCTGCTGCTGGAGCACCGGCACCGCCGGTTCCCCTCCGGCGGGGAGAAGCGATTTGATCTGTGAAGGAGGAATTGCCCATGGCGGAGACGCCGCGTGACCTCTCCGCCATCGGCGGGGAGATCCTCCATGCCAGCCGGAACGAGCTTTATATGAACCTTCCCTACATGGACGCGGCGCTGTGCGCGCTGCGGTTCGTGCCGGGAGGAGAGGTGACGCTGTCCCTGGCCACCGACGGCGAGCAGCTCTACTACGACGGGGCGTGGCTCTCGGACCGGTATCTCCGGTCCCGGACGGCGGTGAACCGGGCGTACCTCCATGTGATTCTCCACTGTATGCTGCGGCATCTGGGAAAGAAGCGGGGCAAGGTGCCCCAGCTTTGGGACCTGGCCTGCGACGCGGCGGTGGAGAGCATTCTGGACGAGCTGGACTATCCCTGCCTGGATGAGGGCACGGTGCCCATGAAGCAGAAGTTCTGGGGGGAGTGCCGCAGGGACATGAAGGTCCTCACCGCCGAGGGCATCTACCGGCGGCTGCTGCGGCTGGGGCTTTCCGAGTACGAGCTGGCCCAGCTCCAGCGGCGGTTTCTGGCGGACGACCACGGCCTCTGGGACCGGCAGGAGGAAGGCCGGGACCAGAACCGGCGCCAGGACCAGAAGTGGAAGGATCTGGCGG
>CALWXI010000223.1 GCA_944385455.1 uncultured Oscillospiraceae bacterium
GAACTCCATGTTCGGCCAGCGGGACGTGACGCTGACCACCGAGGGCTGGAACTATATCGCCATCGACGACGACGTCTACATGTACACCGGCGTCACCTCCGTCACCTCCGATCAGTCCAACATCGGCTTCATCCTCTCCAACCAGCGCACCAAGGAGACCCATTTCTATTCCATCGCCGGCGCCACGGAGTCCTCCGCCCAGGATTCCGCCGAGAGCCAGGTGCAGCAGATGAACTATGACGCCACCTTCCCCCTGCTTTTGAACATCGCGGACCAGCCCACCTATTTCATGGCCCTCAAGGGCAACGACGGCCTGGTGAAGATGTACGCCATGGTGAACGTGGAGCAGTACGACATCGTCTCCACCGGCAGCAGCGTGGCGGACTGCGAGAGCAACTACCGCCACACCCTGGCCAACCGCGGCCTCATCGCCGCCGGCGAGGCGGAGGTGGTGGGAGGCGAGACCCTCACCGGCGACGGCACCGTGGCGGAGATCCGTTCCGCCGTCATCGACGGCAACACCCACTACTATGTCCGCATGGAGCACGGCGTGGGCTACCTGGACTTCTCCGCCGCCCAGCTGCCCCGGGCGGTGCTCATCGACGAGGGCGACCACGTCTACTACACCTACCGCCTGGACGGAGCGGAGTTCCCGGAAAACGGCATCGTTCCGGCGGAGAGCTTCTGGTTCGAGGGCGAGACGCCGGAGAGCGGGACCACGTGAACAGAAAGAGGGAGCGCCCCATGGGCGCTCCCTCTTTCTGGAATCGGCGTTGACATCCCGTTTCCAGGCGCATATACTGTCCTTATTCGAAAAAGGAGCGTGAGAGCCATGGATCTGACGTTGAACAGCGCTGTACTGGATGTGGAGCTTTCCGGCATCCGCCGGTTTACTTTTTTGGTGCGGGACACCCCCGGAGCCTGCGCCCTGACCATCGGCGAGCCGGACCTGAATACCCCGGACGCCGTCAAGGAGGCCGCCAAGGCCGCCCTGGACGCCAACGATACCCACTATCCCCCCGGCAACGGCTATCCCTACATGCTGCAGGCCATCTCGGATTTTGAGGCCAGGGTCCACGGCCTGCACTACTCCCCGGAGGAGATCATCCTCACCATCGGCGCCACGGAGAGCCTGTTCCTGTCGCTTTCCACGGTGCTCAATCCCGGGGACGAGGTCATCATCCCCACCCCCGCCTTCAGCCTCTACGAGTCCATCACCCGGCTGTGCCGGGGCGTGCCCGTGGCCCTGCCCACGGAGGACAACGCCTTCCAGATCGACCCGGAGGCGCTGGCCAGGGCCATCACTCCCAAAACCAAGGCGGTGATCCTCACCTCTCCCAACAACCCCACCGGCTGCATCTACACCCAGGAGACCCTGGACGCCGTCCACGACATCTTGAAGGACAAGCCCATCTTTGTCCTCTGCGACGATGTCTACCGCACCCTGGTGTACACCGACGGGTATCACAGCTTCTCCGAGTATCAGGACATGCGGGACCGGATCATCGTCATCCAGAGCTTCTCCAAGCCCTACGCCATGACCGGCTGGCGGCTGGGATACTGCCTGGCGGACGCCCCCATCCGGGACCGGATGCAGATCTTCCATCAGTACAGCGTGGTCTCCGCGCCGTCCTTCGTCCAGCCCGCCTGCGTCACCGCCCTGCAGACGGATACCTCCGGCGTGGTGGAGATCTTCCGCCGCCGCCGGGATTATGTGTACCGCCGGCTGGTGGAGATGGGCCTCTCCGTCCAGAAGCCCGAGGGCGCGTTTTACATGTTCATCGATATCCGCCCCTTCGGCATGGACTCTCTCGCCTTCTGCGAGAAGATGCTGCGGGAGGGCCTGGTGGGCCTGATCCCCGGCGTGTACTTCGGCACCGAGGGGTACATGCGTCTTTCCTACTGCTACTCCGATGAGGATCTGAAGGAAGGCCTGGATCGGATCCAGCGCTTCATCGGGACCCTCCGGTAACGCAAACGAGCGCCGCGTCCGGGATTTCCCGGACGCGGCGCTCGTTTGCCTGTTCAGCTCAGGGACACGGCGGTGCCGCTGACGGTGACCATCAGCATGCCGTTGTCGGCCCCCAGCACCTCGTAGTCCACGTCGATGCCCACCACGGCGTCGGCGCCCAGCCGGGCGGCCCGCTGCTCCAGCTCCTCCAGGGCCTGGGTCCGGGCCCGCATCAGCTCGTCCTCATAGGTGGCGGAGCGGCCGCCGAAGAAGTTGGAAAGGCCCGCGGCGAAGTCCTTGAGGACGTTGACGCCGGAGATGACTTCGCCGAAGACGATGCCGTGGTATGCGGTGATGGTGCGTCCCTCCACGGAGGGAGTGGTGGTCAGGATCATATGTACCTCCTATGTTCGTCTTGATGGAAGCCCGTCAGGGCAGGAATGCGAGTTTTTCCAGGAACGATGCGCCCCTGGGCAGCACCGCCTCGTCATCGAAGCAGAAGTTGGGGGCGTGGAGCTCCGGGGTGTCCCCCACCCCCAGGAAGAAAAAGAGGCCCGGAAC
>CALWXI010000224.1 GCA_944385455.1 uncultured Oscillospiraceae bacterium
TTGTCGCCTACCACCACCACGTCGCCGTGGAGCTGGAGGATGGAGGCGGGGCACTCCGGGGTGATGGGGCCGCAGAAGGCGCTGCAGAGCGCCTGGGCCTTGTCCTCGCCGCTGGCGATGAGCAGGATGCGGCGGGCGGCCATGATGCAGCCGATGCCCATGGTCAGGGCCTGGCGGGGCACGTCGTCCCGGCTGGCGAAGAAGCGGGCGTTGGCCTCGATGGTGCTCTCGGTGAGATCCACCACATGGGTCTCCTTGACGAAGCGGTCGCAGGGCTCGTTGAAGCCGATGTGGCCGTTGCGGCCCAGGCCCAGCAGCTGCAGGTCCGCATAGCCCAGAGAGGCCACCAGCTGGTCATACCGGGCGCACTCGGCGTCGGGGTCCGCGGCCAGACCGTCGGGGACGTTGGTGGCGGCGGGATCGATGTCGATGTGGTCGAAGAGGTTGGCCTGCATGAAGTAGCGGTAGCTCTGATCGTGGGTGGGGGCCAGGCCCTTGTACTCGTCCAGATTGACGGTGCGTACCTCCCGGAAGCTCAGGTCGCCCTGCCGGTTCCAGGCGGTGAGCTGCTGATAGGTGCCCACGGGGGTGGACCCGGTGGCCAGGCCCAGCACGCAGTTGGGGCGGCGGATGACCTCGGCGGCGATGATATGGGCGGCCCGGCGGCTCATGGCCGCGTAGTCCGCCTCCTGATAAATTCGCAGCATGTCGAACTCCTTTGCACTCAGCAGAACTTGGCGATGGCGGCGTCGATCATGGCGGCGGCCTCGTTCACGACGGCCTCATCGCTCTCGATCAGCGCGGGCAGGGGCTTGCGGACGGAGCCGCACTCCACGCCGTATTTCTTCAGGATGGCCTTCATCACGGCGTACAGGTTGCCGTGAGCCTCGCACATCTTGTAGATGATGCGGCAGATCTCATTCTGGACCTGGGCCGCGGCGGGCATCTCGCCGGCCTGATAAAGGCCGTATACCTTCAGGAACAGCTCGGGCATCACGGCGTAGGTGCCGCCGATGCCGCCGGTGGCGCCCATGGCCAGCCCGGAGATGAACTGCTCGTCGGGGCCGTTCATCACCACAAAGTTCTCGCCGCCCTCGTCCTTCCACATCTGAATGTCCTGGGTGGGCATGGAGGAGTTCTTCACGCCGATGACCCGGGGATTTTTACGCATCTCCCGCAGCAGGGGGATGGACAGCGCCACGCCCGCCAGCTGGGGGATGTTGTAGATGATGAAGTCGGTGTTGGGCGCCGCGGCGGAAATGTCGTTCCAGTAGCCGGCGATGCCGTGGGGAGGCAGATGGAAGTAGATGGGAGGGATGGAGGCGATGGCGTCCACCCCCAGCGACTCGGCGTGGCGGGCCAGGATCTGGCTGTCGGCGGTATTGTTGCAGGCCACGTGGGCGATGATGGTCATCTTGCCGCCCACTTCCGCCATGACGTTCTCCAGCACCGCCTTGCGCTCTTCCACGCTCTGATAGATGCATTCGCCGGAGGAACCGCCCACATACAGGCCCTTGACGCCCTTGTCCAGAAGATACCTGGCCAGGGCCCGGGTCCGGGAGGGGCTGATGGAGCCGTCCTCCTCATAGCAGGCGTAAAAAGCGGGGAACACGCCCTGGTATTTTTTGATGTCAAACATAATTTTTATACAGATCCTTTCTCAATGCGGGGGGACCGGAGCGCTCAGCCCTTCACGGCGCCCATGGTGATGCCCTGGGTGAAGTACTTCTGGAAGGCCAGGAACACCAGAATGATGGGCACGGCGGCCAGCGCGGCGCCGGCCATGATCAGGCCGTAATCGTTGGACATTTCGCTCTGCAGTCCCGCGATGCCCAGAGCAATGGTCTTGGCCTCGGACTTGGACAGCATGATCAGCTGCAGGGGATATTCGTTCCAGGCGTTGATGAAGGTGAAGATGGCCAGGGCGCCGATGCCGGGCTGGATGATGGGCAGGGCCACGTTCAGGAAGGTCTTGACCTCGCCGGCACCGTCGATGCGGGCGGCCTCCAGCAGGGACGAGGGAATGCCCTCGGAGAACTGCTTCATCAAAAAGACGCCGAAGGGCCAGCCCACCACCGGGAATATCACGGCGAAGATGGAGCCCCAGGTGGTGTCCACCAGATGCAGGATGGACATTTCACGCAGCAGGGGGATCAGGATGACCTGCTTGGGCAGCGCCATGGCGCACACAAACAGGGAAAACACGAAGCCCTGGCCCCAGAACCGCTTCTTGGCCAGGGCATAGCCCGCCAGAGAGGCGCTGAAGCAGGTGAGGGCCATGGCCACCACGGAGATGAACACACTGTTGAACAGCCACCGCAGGGCCATGGGCATGCCGATGCCGAACAGGGTGGTCTGGGACTTGAACAGCCGGGCGAAGTTGTCCCAGGAGATGGTGGTGGGCAGCCACTTGACGGACTCGCCCGCCTTGATGATGATGTCGGACTTCTCCTTCACAGAGCCGGTGACGATCCAGTACAGCGGGAACAGGAAGAAGATCGCCAGGGCGATCAGGAGGATGACCGAAATGATGAAATACGGAGTGATCCGTTGCTTTTTGCCGCTCATACTGCCTCCTCCTTACTCTGTGGTGCCGCCGTTCATGACCTTGAACTGCAGCGCGCTGAACAAGGCGATGACGATGGCCAGGACCACGCCCATGGCGTCGGCGTAGCCGAACTCCTTGGTGGTCCGGAATGCGATCTCGTAAAGGTAGTACATGACGGTGCTGGTACTGTAGTTGGGACCGCCGGAGGTCAGCAGCTGGATCAGGGCGAAGCACTGGAAGCTGTTGATGGTGGTGATGACGGCCACATACAGCGTGGTGGGCATGATGGAGGGCCACTTGATCTTCCAGAACACCTGAAGGTCCGTGGCGCCGTCCACCTGGGCGGCCTCCACCAGGGAGTTGTCCACATTGCCCAGAGCGGAGACGTAGAGGACGATGGGCTGGCCGATGGAGGTGGTGAAAAGGATCAGGATGATGCACCAAAGGGCCATCTGCTCGCTCTCCGTCCACATCAGGCCCTCGCCGCCCATGGCGCGGATGACGTAGTTGAAAAGGCCGTTGTACTTGTCGAACATCCATTTCCAAACCACCACCACGGCCACGGAGCCGGTGACCACCGGCAGGTAGAACACGCAACGGAAGAAGGAGCGGGCGGCGGCATGCATCTTATAGATGGCGGAGCCCACCCACAGGGAGAAGGCCGTGACGGTGGGAACCGCCACCACCACGATGACGACGGTGTTCACCGCGGACTTCAGGAAGATGGGGTCCTGAAACAGGCGGATGTAGTTGTCCAGAAAAACAAAGCTGGAACCGGTGTTGGTGTTTTGAAAGCTGGAGTCGGTAAAGCTGGTCACCACGCCCATGGCCATGGGCGTGAGAACAAATCCAACGAAGAAAAACAGCGCCGGCAGCAAAAACAGGTAGGAAACGACGGTCTCTCTCCGTTGGAGAACCAGGCTGCGCTTGGGCGCACTTGTACTTGCCATGATTTCTCCCCCGTTTTCTCGATCAGGAATCGTTGCTTAACACGGATCTGAAGTTTGCGCGGATAGGGACGGCTCCCTCCCCCCCGGCGGGGGGAGGGAGCAGGGTCATTCCACTCAGGCGTTGGAGTCGGTGTTGAAGGCGGCGGCGGCATCCGCAGCGGGGGTGCCGTTGAACACCTGCTGCAGCATGTTGAACCACAGGGGCCGCATGGCGGCAAAGCCGCTGAGGGTGTTGTAGTAGGGGCCGTAGTACTGGCTCCAGGAGGCCAGCAGGCTCATCTCCTCGTTGCCCTCATAGAGGTTGCCGAAGGAGGCGCGGACGGGGAAAGCGCCGGTCTGGACCACACTCTTGGGGCCCCACTCGGCGTCGTCGCAGATGAAGGCGATGAAGCGCTTGGAAGCCTCGGCCTTGGCGGAGTCGCCGTTGTCGAACACGCAGAAGCCGTTGACCAGGTACTCCAGCTCGGGCACGCCGTCGTCAGAGGGGAAGGGCACGGAGATCTGGGTGAAGTCCTCGGAGGCGTAGCTGATGGCGTTGGAGGTGCCCCAGCAGAAGGTCATGGCGCAGGTCTCCTGCTGGAACTGCTGCAGCTCGTCGGCGGCGGCCATGGAGAAGCCGGCGTCCAGAGCCTTGCTGTCATACATGCTCTTGAGCAGCTCCAGAGCCTTCACGCCGTTGGCGTCCACGTTCCACTTGCCGTCGGCGCCCACGATGGAGGAGGAATAGAGATTGTTCACCAGCGCGCGGGTGCCCTGGTCGCCGCCCTGGCCGCCGCAGTAGACGATGCCGGGAGTCATGCAGACGCCGGCGTCACGCAGGGTCTCGCACATCTTCACGAAGTCGTCGGTGGTCCAGGTGCGGTCACCCTCCAGGTTCACGTACTGGATGGCGCCGGACTCCTCCAGCATCTCCTTGTTCAGACCCATGTAGAAGGGAGAGGAGGAGATGGGATACATGTAGTAGGAGCCGTCGGCGCCCACGCAGGTCTCCAGCAGGCTCTCGCTGGTCAGATCGCTTCTCAGGGACTCGATCATGTCGTCCAGCGGCACCAGGTTGCCGGCGTTGCCGTACTCGATGATGCGGCCCGGGGCGTCGAACAGGATGTCCGGCGCGGTGCCGGCGGTGATGGCGGAGGTCAGGGCGTCGGCGCCGGAGGTGAAGTCAATGATCTCCACGTTGACCTTCACATCGCTGTTGGCAGCCATGAACGCGTCCGCCAGCTGCTGCTCGTAACCGGAATCCACACCGAAGGTGGGGAAGGCCCACCAGGTGATCTCGGTGACGCCTTCGGCGGGCGCCTCGCCGCCTTCCTCCGCGGGAGTCTCCTCCGTGGAGCCGCCGCAGGCGGTCAGGGCCAGGACCATGGTCATGGTCAAGACAAGAGCCAAAAATCTTTTCATCTTCTTCATATTGATGCCTCCTAAAAATTTGATGAAAATGCGCGAATATGCCAGGGTTGACTCTGTGCAAATTGTATAATTATGGACAGGCAATGTCAAGGTGTTCGAAAAAAATTTTCAAAAACCGTCATATTATGAAAAAATTTTGAAAATAATTGTCAAAACCCCCTGTATTTGCCGTCGGACGTCCGCCGGCGCGGGCTCAGACGTGCTTTTCCGACAGCGCGTCGGCCACCCGCTCCCGCCGCTGCCGGCAGCGGTCCAAGTCGCGGCGGCACATCTCGGAGAAGAGCACGTCAATGAGGTAGAGCTGCGCCACCCGGGCTGCCACGGATCCCAGCTGCAGCGGGCCCTCCGTGGATCCGCACTGGAGCACCACGTCGGCGCAGGCGGCGCCGGGAGAGCCGGGATAGCGGGTCACCAGCACGATGGGGACCTGATTGGCCTTGGCGATCTCCAGCACGTCCATGAGGTCCTTGGTGGCTCCGGAATAGGAGAAGAACATCAGCGCGTCCCGGCTGGAGAGGTTGGAAACGGCGATCATCTGCATGTGGGAATCCGCCACGGGAAAAAACCCGGGGAACGCCATGGAGAAGAGATGGGAGGCTTCCCAGGCGGTGAGCATGGAGCCGCCCTGGCCCATGCACAGCACCTTCTCCGCCCTGGTCAGGATGTCGGCGGCGGCACGGATGGTGTCCGGGCGGATCAGGGCCTGGGTTTCCCGGATGGCGTCGATCTCACCGCCCGCCAGCTTGCCCGCCAGGTCCATGACGCTGTCTCCGGACTGGAGGTCACCGGAAAGACAGGATTCCTCCATCCGGGCGGCCATGGCCGCGGCGATGGCCAGCCGGAAGGCGCTGTAGCCCCGGTAGCCCATCCGGCGGCAGAACCGGGAGATGGTGGACTCCGCCACGCCGCAGGCCTCCGCCATTTCGGAGATGGACATGTTCTGGGCGGTCTGGCCGTGGGCGGCCACAAAGCTGGCCAGCTTTTTTTCCGAGGAGGTGAGCTGGTAGTACTCCTGGGTAATGCGGTGGAACACGGATTCCTCCGCCGCGGAGGTGCCGGAGGAAGGGATCGCGGAAGCGGCGGGGGCCGCCTCGCGCCGCGGCCCGCTCATGACTCCAGCAGCTGGCCCAGCATGACGTCGCACTGGATGAGCGCCCTGGGCAGGTGGAAGGGACCTTTGAACGTGGAGCCCTTGGTGGAGGGCTGCGTGGGCAGGCCGTCCCGGCGGAGATAGCCGTACCACTCGCCGTACTCCGGATCGGAGAAGTGCTCCCTGCAGTAAGCCACGGTTTTTTCGAACCAGTCGAAATACTTCTCCTCGCCGGTGTCCCGGTAGAGCATCAGGGAGGAGATCATGATCTCATTGTGAGGCCACCAGAGCTTCATGTCGTGCTCGTAGGCCTCGGGGGGCTTGCCCAGGCAGTCCACAAAATAGAGCAGCCCTCCGTATTCCTTGTCCCAGCCGGCCTCGATGGCCCAGTCAAAGATCTGGGCGGCCTTCTTCACCAGCTCCCGGTCGCCGGTGCGCTGAGCGTGCTCCAGCAGGAACCACACGCCCTCGATGTCGTGGCCGGGGTTGACGGTGCGGCCCTCGGTGTAGTAGAGCCGGGGGGTGCCGTCCTCCGCCACATTCTCCAGCACGCACTTGAGCTCGGGCTTGACGTGGTAGCGGAACATCTCGTCCACGCACTGGGCGGCCCGCTCCTCATAGAGGGCCCTGCGCTCCGGGTCCGCCTGCAGCAGGATGCTGGTGACGTTGAGGATGATCATGGGCGTGCCGAAGGCGCGGCCGGTGCGGGTCTCGGGGATGGTCTTGGGGCCAAGGCCCGTGGGGTCGGGCATGCCGTGGGCCAGATCCCAGTAAAGATCATAGGCCCGGCGGGCCCGCTCCAGGTGTTCCCGCTCTCCGGTGACGCTGTAATATTCGCCGTTGGCCATGGCATAGAAGGCCTCGGAGAAATAGTAGCGCCGCTGGCGCAGGGGCTGGCCGTCCTCGGTGACGGTGAAGTACATCCGTCCGCCGGCGGCATGGTTGATGCAGTGGTCCTCCAGGAAGTCCAGGCAGCTCCTGGCGGCCTCCAGCCACTCCGGCCGGGATCCGTACACGCTGCAAAGATGGGAGAAC
The DNA here is from genome assembly GCA_944385455.1 of uncultured Oscillospiraceae bacterium. GTDB lineage: Bacteria > Bacillota > Clostridia > Oscillospirales > Oscillospiraceae > Oscillibacter. Next base: position 7,034 of record CALWXI010000224.1, read on the forward strand.
ATCCAGCCGCAGCGGCCCTGCATCCATACGCTCTTGTCGGTGGAATAGATCTCGCCCTTGCGGTCCAGGCAGGTGTACACGCCGCCGTACTTGCGGTCCATTCCGTTTTTCAGCCAGAAATTGGCGCTGCTTTCCAGCTCGCTGCGCACCCAGTCGCGATAGGCCTGCAATTTTGCTTTGTCCATATTTGGGCACCTTCCTTTCTTTTGATGCCTTCATCATATTTCCTTTTGTGCAACCCGTCAAGAAAAATGAGAAAAATTTTTTTCAAACTCTTGACAAAATGAAAAAAACTGCTAGCCTAGACTTGAAATGATCCCGGCGGTTCCCCCAATCTCTGGAAGAGACCGGAAATGAATAAGGAGGATTCTTGTCATGAAGCATCTCGGCATCGACGTGAACGTCAAGCATCTCCCCCCCCTGGACCCCGCGTTCATCCCGCTGAACCGGTTTTACGAGGCCTTTTTGAAGGACGCCGCGGAGCCTTTCGACGTGGCGGTGGAGCGTTCCGGCGGCCAGGTGGCGGTGTACCGCACCCGCGTCCACGGCACGGAGGCGCTGCGGGAGGCGGATGTCTACTACATCGACCGCATCATCAAGACGCTGCTTTGGATGAAGGGCGGCTTCCGGGTGTATCTGGCGGGCTGCGAGGCCGTGTGCGACGCGGTGAAGGCCCATTATTCCGACGGCGGCAGCCGGGACTTTGATTTCCACTATATGGGCAACGTCTATGAGCATCCCTTTGAGGTGGTGCGGGTGGACGCCGTGCCGGAGGAGAAGTCCTTCTCCAAGGCCATCGGCCGCCATTTGGAGGGCTGCCGCATCGGCTTTGACGCCGGCGGATCCGACCGGAAGGTCTCGGCGGTGATCGACGGCGAGAGCGTGTACAGCGAGGAAGTGGTGTGGTTCCCCAAGATCAATGCCGACCCGGACTATCACTATGAGGGCATTGTGGCGGCCCTGAAGTCCGCCGCCTCCCACATGCCCCGGGTGGACGCCGTGGGCGTCAGCTCCGCCGGGATCTATATCGACAACCGCACCATGAGCGCCTCTCTCTTTTTGAAGGTGCCCCAGGAGCTCTATGACGCCAAGGTGAAGGACATTTACATCCGGGCCATCACCGACACCTTCGGCGATGTGCCCTACGCCGTGGTCAACGACGGCGATGTCTCCGCCCTGGCCGGCGCCATGAGCCTGGAGGACAACAATGTCCTGGGCATCGCCATGGGCACCAGCGAGGCCGTGGGCTATGTGGACGGCGACGGCAATATCACCGGTTGGCTCAACGAGCTGGCCTTCGTTCCCGTGGACGCCGCCCCCACCGCCATGGCGGACGAGTGGAGCGGCGACATCGGCTGCGGCGTGAAGTATTTCTCTCAGGACTCCGTCATCAAGCTGGCCCCCGCCGCCGGCATCGATCTGGACGAGAGCCTCTCCCCCGCGGAGAAGCTGAAGGTGGTCCAGGGCCTCATGGAGCAGGACGATCCCCGGGCCGCCGGCGTCTATGAGAGCATCGGCGTCTATCTGGCCCATGCCCTGGCCCTGTACGAGCACTTTTACGGGTACCGGCATGTGCTGCTGCTGGGCCGCGTCATGAGCGGCAAGGGCGGCGATCTGCTGCTGAAGACCTGCAAGAAGGTCCTGGCCGACGAGTATCCGGAGGTGGCGGAGAAGATCCATCTGGCGCTGCCGGATGAAAAGTTCCGCCGGGTGGGCCAGTCCGTGGCGGCCGCCAGCCTGCCGGAGATCGGCTGAAAATCAAAAGGGCCGCTGCCCATCGGGCAGCGGCCTTTTGTTCGTCTGTCAGCGGAGGTACCAGGGGGTCTCCTCCCCCTCCGCCGGGGCGGGGGTGTACTTCCGCAGCACCGGCTCCAGCAGGAAGGACGATGCCAGAGCACTGAGAGCGGGAGTCAGCAGGATCACGCCGTAATACCAGCCCCACACCGTGGCGGCGATGCAGGCGGCGTTCACCGCCGCGGCACCCAGCGTCCGGGGCAGGTGGCGGAAGGTGATGATGACGGCGCTGCGCAGAAGTCCGCCGGTGGTGCAGGTGAACCGGGAGAGCAGGGGAAAGGCGCAGGTCACCACCGCCAGAGGGACCAGCAGCGCCGCCAGATACGCGATGCGCAGCGTCTCCCAGACGGGACTGCCGGTGCCCGCCGCCATGACCAGGAAGAGATATCCCGCGTCCAGAAGCAGCCCGATCAGCAGCAGGATCACCGTGGCGCCGGTACCGGTGCGCAGATTCAGCCGGAAGGCCTCCCAGAAGCTGCGGTAAGGGCGTCCCTCATGAAAACGCAGACACTTGACACAGCTGTAATACAGCGCCGCGGAGGCGGCACCCACGGTCACCACCGGCAGGCTGCACACCAGCCACATCCCGCTGAGCACCAGCACGTCCAGAACCCGGCCGGTGAAGCGGAAGATGGGATTGTCACCGCGGAAGAAGTTCTGGAACATGGCGGACCTCCTGGAAATGCAAAACGTTTTTTCTACCATAACACAAAGGGCGCGCCGGCGCAACTGCCGGATATTTGTGAACGTTCCCTGAATTTTTGTCACTTTTTGTTACTTTTTTCCGCGCCGCCTTTACAACTGCGGCAAAATTTTCTATAATAAGTGGAAAACTGCCCGCAGGGCGGGAAATTTGTGTGGGATGTGCTGCCCCCGGGCGGCTGTTTTTGACTCCACAGAGAAGGAGCGAGGCAATGAAGCAATGGAGACGGTGGATCGCGCTGGCACTGGCAGGGGTGCTGTGCTGCACGCTGCTGGCCGGCTGCGGAGAAGAGGGAGAAGAGGGTGCCGCGCTGTCGGTGTGTGTGGGAGATGATCCGGTAACGCTGGATCCCATTTACGCCCAGGAGACGGCGGACCAGACCATCCTGGTCCACCTCTATGAGAATTTGATGCGGGTGAGCATGGATGCCTCCGGCAAGACCACGGTCACCACCGGTATGGCCAAGAGCGTGGATCAGGAGACCAATTACGACGGCACTGTGACCTATACCTTCCGTCTGCGCAGCGCCAAGTGGTCCGACGGCCGGGCGGTGCAGGCGGACGACTTCGTTTACGCCTGGCGGCGGCTGGCGGATCCGGCCAGCCAGTCCCCCTATGCGGAGCTTTTGTCCGTGGTGGCAGGGTATGACGAGGCCCGGGCCGCCGGAGATATGACGCTGCTCCAGGTCAGCGCCAAGAACGATACCACGCTGGTGGTGGTGCTCAGCGGCAACTACGACTGGTTTTTAACGGAGGTATGCACCTCCCCTGCAACCCTGCCCCTGCGGGAGAGCGCGGTGCAGAAGCTCAAGGAGGCGGCGGACGCGGCCAATCTTCAGGCGGTGGAGGCCGGGGAGGAGGGAGACGCCCGCTGGTGGTCGGACCCCACGGCCCTGGTGACCAACGGAGCCTATCAGGTGGGTGATTACGAAGAGGGGCAGGCCCTGACGCTTCGGCGCAGTGAGCGCTACTACGGCAGCCAGAGCGGTCCGGGGACCCTGTATTTCCGGTTCGCCGGGTCTCCGGAAGAGGCCTGGGCGCTTTACGAGGCCCAGGAGGTGGACGCGGTGTGGGCCGTGCCGGAGGCGCAGCTGGAGGAGCTGGCGGCGGATGAAAGCTGGACCGGCATCCCGGAGCTGAACACCTACGCCGTGCTCTTCAACTGCCAGAGGATCCAGGACCCGCTGATCCGGCAGGCGTTCTCCCTTGCCATCGACCGCAGCGCCCTGGCGGAGGCTGCCGGGACCGCTGTTCTTCCGGCGGAGGGACTGGTGCCTCCCGGCGTGCCGGGTGACGGAGAGAACGATTTCCGCAGCGGGGATGAGCCGCTGCTGAACAATGACCCGGCGGATTACGCGGACAACTGTCAGGCGGCCCGGGAGCTGATGGAACAGGCGGGCTATGACAGCGGTGCCAGTTGGGGCGAGCTGGAGTATCTCTATGTGGAGGAAGAGAACAACGCCGCGGTGGCGGAGGCCCTGTGCACCATGTGGCAGAGTGCCCTGGGGGTGCGCATCGTCTCCCGGGGCGTGACGGAGCAGGAGCTCTGGGCCGCCCTGCGCAGCGGAGATTACAGCGTGGCCGGCGCGGATCTGGACGCGGCGGGCAATGACGCCGAGTGCTTCTTGATGCAGTGGACCACCGCCAGCCCGGATAATGTCCTGGGCTATGCCAACAGCGCCTATGACACACTGATGTCCATCATCGCCGGAGCTTCCGACGAGCTGGCCCGGCTGGGCTGCCTCCATGACGCGGAGGAGCTGCTGCTGACAGACTACGCCTTGGCTCCCCTGTATACCCGCCAGATCGACTGGCAGCTGCGGGAGGACCTGACCGGTGCGTGCCGGGATGCCCGCGGCTGGTTCGTGTTTTCCGGCGTAGTGGAGCGCACGGTATGAGCAGTGCATATTGATGACAAGGCCCGCCGGGAACCGGCGGGCCTTGCTTTGCTTGCGAGGCTGCTCCAGGAGAAATCCCGTGTGCCGCCCTGCTCAAAAGAGGAAAACGGCAGAAGAAAGAGCTGCCGCCCAGAAGGGCGGCAGCTTGCAGAATTGAAAGACTCAGCGCTTGCTGAACTGAGGCG
>CALWXI010000225.1 GCA_944385455.1 uncultured Oscillospiraceae bacterium
GGGTGATCATCTGCGTCCCCTCCGGCATCACGGAGGTGGAGGAGCGCGCCGTCATCGACGCGGGCATCCAGGCCGGCGCCCGGAAGGTCTACCTCATCGAGGAGCCGGTGGCCGCCGCCATCGGCGCCGGCATCGACATCGCCAAGCCCGACGGCCACATGGTGGTGGACATCGGCGGCGGCACCGCGGACATCGCCGTCATCTCCCTCTCCGGCGTGGTGGAGAGCGCCTCCATCAAGATCGCCGGCGACCAGCTCAACGAGGCCGTGGTGAAGTACATGCGCCGCAAGCACAACCTCCTGGTGGGCGAGCGCACCGCCGAGGAGATGAAAAAGCAGATCGGCTGCGTCTTCCCCAAGGAAGAGGAGGAGACCATGGACGTCAAGGGCCGGTGCCTGCTCACCGGCCTTCCCAAGGTGGTCACCGTCTCCTCCACGGAGATGATGGACGCCTTCGAGGAGCCGGTGGAGCGGATCATGGAGGCCATCCACTCCGTGCTGGAGCGCACGCCCCCGGAGCTGGTGGCGGACATCTCCACCAACGGCATCGTCATGACCGGCGGCGGCAGCCTGGTCTCCGGCTTCGACAAGCTGGTCACCGCCCGCACCGGCATCCACACCGTCATCGCCGAGGACGCCATCTCCTGCGTGGCCCTGGGCACCGGCAAGAGCCTGGATTCCCTGAACAACATGCAGGACGGCACCATGAACCTCAGCCGCCGCAAGCAGATGAACTGAAAAAAAGAGAAGGCCCGGAGGGCCTTCTCTTTTTTTGTGCCTGGATGCCCGGTCAATCGGCTCCCCGGGCGGTCATGTTCCCGCCCAGCAGGCCCAGCGCGGCCAGCCGGCGGTAAATGCCCAGGGCGCCCCGGTCCGGGATCTGGGCGCGGCGCAGCGGCGGAGCGGCCTCTTCGCGCCGCGCCGAAAGCAGCGCGCCGCCGTCCAGCCGCCGGCCCTGGTGCATCCCGGCCAGGACGGAGAGCGTCCGGCCGGGAATGTCGATCTCGATGGTGGCGCCAGTCCGGACCAGCACGATGGGGCCGCCTTCCGCCGCCTCGGGACACACGTATCCGATGGCCGGACCCCGGGTGCAGCCGGAGTACCGTCCGTCCGTGATGATGGCGGTGGTCCTGGACAGCACGGCGTCCGACGCGATCTCATCGCTGATGCGGAACAGCTCCGGCATGCCCGCCGCCTTGAGTCCCCAGCCGGGGATCACGATCACGCTCCCCGGGGCGACGCGCTTTTCCCGGATGGCCGCGATGGCCTCGTCCTCGGTCTGGAACACCGCGGCCCGGCCCACGTGATGCTGCATTTCCGGCAGCACGGCGCTGTGCTTGACCACGGCGCCCACCGGCGCCAGATTGCCGGAGAGCACCGCGATGCCTCCGTCCGGGCCCCGGGGACGCTCCAGGGGATGGATGATCTCCTCCGGCGTCAGGGCGTAGTTCTGCAGGAACTGCCGCTGCCGGAAGAAGCCGCCCCCGCGGCAGGCCTCCAGGTTGTCCCCCAGGGTTTTTCCGGTCACCGTGAGCACGTCCAGATGCAGCAGCTCCCGCAGCTCCCACATCAGCGCCGGCACCCCGCCGGCGTACCAGAAATACTCCGTGGGATACCTGCCGGAGGCCTGGATGTCCACCAGATAGGGCGTGCGCCGGTGGATCCGGTCGAAGTCCGCCAGGGTCAGCGGGACGCCCGCCTCGTTGGCGGCGGCCAGCAGGTGCATGATGGCGTTGGTGCTCCCGCCCACGGCCGCGTGGACGGTGACGGCGTTTTCAAAGGCCTCACGGGTGAGGATGTCCCGGCTGCGGATGCCCCGGCGGACCAGCTCCAGGATCTGCTTTCCGGCCGTGCGGGCCATGCGGGTCAGCTCCGTGCTGGTCACCGGGATCAGCGCGGAGCCCGGCAGGGCCAGACCCAGCGCTTCCGCCATGGCCTGCATGGTGCTGGCGGTGGCGAACTGCTGGCAGGCCCCCGGGCCGGGGCAGGCTCCGGCGCAGATGTCGGCGTACCGCTCCGGCGCCATCTTTCCCGCCTCCAGCTCCCGGCGCCGCTCCCACATGGTGTCGCACGCGTTGTAGCCGGCGCCCGCCGCCATGGCGCCGCCGGGCATGACGATGACGGGCAGGTTCAGCCGCCCGGCGGCCATGAGGTGGGCCGGCATGGACTTGTCGCAGGAGGAGAGCAGCACCAGGCCGTCGGTCATGGTGGACACCGCCTGGATCTCGCACATGCAGCACATGAAATCCCGGGAGGCCAGGGAATAGTAGCCGCCCAGCCCGCCCTGGGCCACGCCGTCGCACATGTCGGTGCAGCAGAAGAGCGCGGGGCGTCCGGCGGCCTCCAGCACGCCGTCCCGGACGGCGCCGGAGAGCGCCAGGAGGTGGCTGCTGCCCGGATGGCTCTCCCCGTAGGTGCTGTGGACCATGATGTGCGGCTTTTCCAGATCCTCGAAGCTCCAGCCCATGGCCAGGTGCAGCGCGTCGCTCTCCGCGCTGCACGCCCGCATCTCCCGGCTACTTCCCATGGCCCTCCTCCTGCTCCAGCAGCTCGGGATTGCAGACAAACACCGGCTTTCCCTCCGCGTAAGCGCAGACGTCCTTGATGCACTGGTCGATGACCGCCGGAACGGAGAATTCGGATTTCCAAGCCATGTGCGGCGTCAGCAGCACCCGGGGGTGCCTCAGCACCGGACTGTCGGCGATGTGCGGCTCTCCCTCCATCACGTCCAGGGCGGCGGCCAGGACGGTGCCGTCCTCCAGGGCGGCGGCCAGCGCCGCCTCGTCCACGATCCCGCCCCGGGCGGTGTTGATGAGGATCGCGCCCTTCTTCATCCGGCCGAAGGCCCGGGCGTCCAGCATGTGGAAGGTCTCCGGCGTTTTGGGGGTGTGGATGCTGATGATGTCCGAGCGCTCCAGCAGCGCCTCCAGCGTCACCGGCTCCGCGCCCAGCTCCCGGATGCGGGACTCCGGGAGGTAGGGGTCGCAGACCAGGATGTGCATATGGAACCCGGCCATCATGCGCAGGAACGCCGAGCCGATCCGCCCGCAGCCGATGATCCCCAGGGTCTTGCCGGAGACGTGGCGGCTGGGGAAGGGGGCGCTGTTCCATCTGGCGGCGCCCTTGACGTCGGACACCGCCTGATAGAGGAACTTGGACGCGGCGAACAGCGCCGCCACCGCCATTTCGGCCACCTGGACGGTGTAGACCTCCGGCGTGTGGCACACCAGCACGCCGTGGGCCGTGGCGCAGGCAACGTCGATGTTGTCGTATCCCACGCCGTGCTCCACGATCAGCTCCAGATCCTTGGCCCGGTGGAACACCTCGGCGTCGATGCGGGTGCAGTCCGTCATCAGGACGTCCACGTCTGCCACGGCCTCCAGCAGCTCCTCCCGGGTCATCTCCTGACAGACCCGCACGTCGCCCAGCCGGCTCAGCCGGGCCAGATCCTCCGGCCCGTAGACGATCCCCGCCCCCAGGCCCGTGATCAAAATGCGATACATGGATTTCCGCCTCCCTTTCTTACAGGAACCCGCCGATGCGGGGCAGGAACAGACAAATTTCCGGGAACAGGATCATGATGACCAGCACCACCAGGGCCGCGGTCAAAAACGGCCACACATAGGGGAGCATTTTCTCGAACTTGACCTTGGAGACCTGGGCCGAGGCAAAGAGGCACATGCCGAAGGGGGGCGTGATGAGGCCGATGTTCAGCGCCACCACCATCACCGCGCCGAACTGCAGCTCGGGGATCCCCACCGTCCGGGCGATGGGCGTCATGATGGGAGCTACCAGGATCATGGCCACCGCGTTGTCCATGAACATGCCCAAAAACAGGATCAGCAGCACCGCCACGGCAAAGATGAAGTTGGGGGAGGAGCTGATCCCCATCAGCAGCTCCGTCAGCTGGGCGGGGACGCCGGTGCGGGCCATCATCCAGGTGATGATGGCGCCCGAGGCCATCAGCAGGTACATGTCCGCAGCGGTGATGGCGGTGGCGCCCAGGGAGTCCAGCACGTCCCGGACCTTGATGGCGCGCAGGATGAAAAGCCCCGCGAACAGCGCGTAGAACACGCCCACGGCCGCCGCCTCCGTGGCGGTGAACAGGCCGCAGATGATGCCGCCCAGCATGATCACCGGCATCAGCAGGGCGATCAGGGAGTTGCGCACGATGCCGGGTACCTCGTGCCGCTTGATGTATTCCCGGTCGTCCGGCAGATGGTGCCGGTTGCGCATCAGGCGCACGGTCACCATGAAGGCGAGCCCCAGGAGCACGCCCGGCAGGAAGCAGGCCAGCAGCATCCCGCCGATGGAGGTCTGCGTGACGGAGCCGTACAAGACGGCGATGATGCTGGGGGGAATGGTGGGGCCGATGATGGCTGAGCAGGCGATGAGCGCCGACGACCACTCCCGGGTGTAGTGCTCCTTTTCCAGAGCGGGAACGAAGATGGGGCCCAGGGCCGAGACGTCGCTGACGCCCGCTCCGGTGAGTCCCGCGAAGAACATGGAGGTCAGGATGGTGGTGTGGGCCATCCCTCCGCGGATGCGGCCCACGAACAGTTTGGAGAAGTTGATGAGCTTTTCCGTGATCCTGGCCTTGCTCATCAGGTCGCCCGCCAGGATGAAAAACGGGACCGCCAGCTGAACGAAGCTGTTGATGCCCTCGTAATAGGCCGAGATGATGGCCAGCGGGTTGTTTCCGGAGATCAGGATCCAGAAGCTCCCGATCAGCCCCAGGCCGATCACCACCGGGACGCCGCCCAGGATGGAGGCCAGCAGTAAAATGAAAATGAGCCCGGCGATTACCATTCAGCTCCCTCCTTTCCGGGCTGTCCATCGGATGGGTCCGGCTCCTTGTGCCGGATCTGCCGGATCAGGTGGTCCCCCTCAAACAGGATGGAGAACACCGCGCCCGCGGGGATGGAGAGGTATGCCCAGAATTTGGGGATCCCGCTGGCGCCGAACACCATCCGCTGACCCACCAGGGCGAACTGCATCCCATAGATCGCAAGAAACAGGAAAAACAGGATGGTCAGCAGGTGGAAGAGGATCCGGCACCTCCGGTAGCTTCGCCAGGGCAGGCGTTCCACCAGGAAGGTGACGGAGATCCCGCTTTGCTGATAGAAAACGAGACTGCCGCCGAAAAAGGCGATCCACATCATGGCGATCATGCACACCTCTTCGATCCAGGGGGCGCCGGTGTTCAGCACAAACCGCATGAAGACCTGTGCGATGACCAGCGCCACCAGGATGCCTGTGACCGCGATGCAGACCCACCTGCAGAACTTGGCCAGCAGCGTGCTCAGCCGGCTGGCCTCCGAATGATCGTTCATTAGGATTCCCTCCTTTCCAATTGTCCCCCGCAAAACCGGTTGTTTGCGGGGGGACAATCACAGCCTTACTTCACATATCCCAGATCCGCCAGCGCCTGGTCCGCCGCGGCGAGGATCTCGTCCACCAGCGCCTCGTCGTCCACGGCGCCCCGGATGAAGTCGATGGTGCTGGCCTGGCAGGCCTCCTTGAACTGCTCCATCTCCTCCTCGGTGGGGTCGTAGACCTCCATCACGGTGGGGAGGAACTCCATGGCCAGCTCCGTCTGCACGTCCGCCAGCCGCTGGCACACCTCCTGCATCTTGGCGCCGCCCATGTCGATGATCCGCTGATACTCCGCGGGCAGGCTGTCATACCAGGACTTGCTCATGACGAAGTTGTCCGTGGTCCACACGTGCTCGTCCAGGGTGAGGTAATCCTGCACCTCGTACAGATTGCCCATCATCGTGGAGGGCAGTCCGTTTTCCTGCCCGTCCACCACGCCGGTCTGCAGGGCGGAATAGAGCTCCGTCCAGGAAAGCGGCGTCACGCTGGCGCCCAGGTTCTCCATGATCTCCATGTGGGCGGACATGTTCATGGTGCGGATGGTGAGCCCCTTCATATCCTCCGGGGTATGGATGGGCCGCACGCTGTTGGTGGTGGAGCGGAAGCCGCCGGACACCGTGCACAGCGGCAGCACATTGGTGGCCTCGGTGAAGCCGCTCCAGAACTTCTGGCCGAAGTCCCCGTGGAACACCGCCAGCGCGTGGTTCTGGTTCCGGAACAGATAGGGGATGGAGAACACCAGGTAGTTGGGATAAACGGCGGAGAGGGAGCCGTCGGAAATGGAGCCGGCGATCTCCAGCGTGCCGCTCATGACCTGCATCATGCAGGCGTCCGCGTCGCCCAGCGCTCCGCCGGGAGACACCTGGACGGTGATCTTGCCGTTGGACTCCGCCTCCACATATTCCTTGAACGCCAGCGCCGCGCCGTGCATGTAGTTGGTGGGGTCGCCGTTTTCACTGTGCGCCACCGTGATGCTGATGGGCTCCAGGTCGTCCAGACTCCCGCCGCCGGCCGTCCCCTGGGTGCCGGAACAGCCGCAGCTCAGGCAAAGCAGCAGGCCCGCCATGGCGGCCGCAAAGATCCGCTTTTTCATTGTGTTCCCTCCGATCCGTCACAGAATATGATATTTGTTCCACACTTCCTCTGCCGATACGCCGGCCCGCAGCTCGTCGCGGACCACGTTCTCCGCCCGGACCTTTTCCATGGCCCGGCTCACCACCTCGTCGGCGATGGCGCTGGGGATCACCACGATCCCGTCAAAGTCTCCGAACACAATGTCTCCGGGCCGCACCGTGATGCCGCCGCACGCGATGGTGCACTGGTATGCGATCACGTCCGTGCGTCCCTTGGAGTCCAGGGGGTTGGTGCCCCGGATGAACAGCGGGAAGTCCATCTTCCGGATGGCCTTTGTGTCCCGGCTCATCCCGTCGATCACCGCGCCCACCGCCCCGTGGCGGAGCGCCGCGGTGGTGAGCAGCTCTCCCCAGAAGCCGCTGCAGGTGGAGCCGTTGGTGCTCACCACCAGCACGTCCCCCTCCTGCAGGCTGTCCACGGCCTTGAACTCCATATAGTATGGCCGTTCCGGAATGTCGTACACATCCGCCGCCAGCACCGTGAAGGCGCGGCCCACCACAACGTCGTGATCCTGCAGGGGGTGCAGCGTGTGAGACATCGCCTGATTGCGGTATCCCATCTCGTCCAGGATGTCCGCAATTACCGCGGAATACAACGTGTCTTTCATGTTCTTGAAGTCCGCCAGTTCCATTTGGCAAGCCCCTCCTTTTATTATTTACAGGTGCCGCTCCGGCCGCGAGCCGCCCTGCATTTCACCGCTGTTTACCGCTTGACATTGCCGAAGCAGGCGCAGAGCTTTCTCCGGACATCCAGCGCCTCCTTCACCACCAGCTCCCGCAGCGCGTCGTCCACCCGGCTCACCGGGACCGAGACGCTCACCGAGCCCCGCACGTTCCCGGAATAGTCCACGATGCTGATGGCCAGGCACCAGATGCCGGGCTCGTATTCCTGGTTGTCCAGCGCATAGCCCACGGCCCGGATCTCGTCGATCTCCTGCATCAGCTTGGAGAAGCTGGTGATGGTGGTGGGGGTGTACTGCCGGATCCGGCTGCTGCGCCACATCTCGGCGATCTCAGAATCGCTGTGGACCGCCATCATGGCTTTTCCGCAGGCGGTGCAGTACATGGGATTCCGCGCGCCCACGTGGGAGTCCACCCGGACGGCGTTCCTGCCGCTTTCCTCCATGTATACGTACAGCACGTCGTTTCCGTCCGGCACCGCCAGATTCACCACCTCGCCCAGGGTGTGGCACAGGTCGAACAGATACGGCTTGGCGATGGACACGATGTCCATCCCGTACACCACGCTGGAGCCCACCTCGAACATCCGGATGGTGAGGCGGTAGTGGCGGCTCAATTCGTCCTGGGCCACGTAGCCCATGGCGATGAGATTGGCCAGGATCCGGTGGGTGGTGCTTTTGTTGAAGCCCGACCGCTCCGTGAGAACGGAGAGGGGCGCGCCCTTGGGGTATTCCGCCAGCAGCTCAAGGAGCGTGAACGCGCGCTGCAGCGATTGGACCGCATTGCTTTCCCGATTGAGTTCTTTCAAGAGAAGCCTCCTGTCATCACACAAGCGTTTCGCATTGCGAAACGCATTTTGGTATTTGAAACTGCGATATAATGGTAACAAGTTTTTGGAAAAAAGTCAATATATTCGGCCGGAATTCGGCCTGTTTTGTCTGTTTGCACATTTTTATGAAACATTTTCTGTGGTGTCTACCCCCAATCCGGCGCTCCCGTTCCGCCCTGCAAAATGTCCGCCGCCGAATGCGCCGCGGCGCCTGCCCCGGCGGCGGACAAAAAAGGGCCCCCGCCCGTACGGGGCAGGGGCCATTTTGCCGTTATCTTTCAGCGCTGCCGGATGTCCCGGTCCGCCTCATACGCCCGGAGCCGTTCCTCCCAGACCGCCCGGTCATGGTCCGTGATGGGCCGCAGCACCCGGCAGGGATTCCCCGCCGCCACCACGTTTGCCGGAAGATCCCTTGTCACCACGGACCCCGCCGCCACCACCGTGCCGTCCCCGATGGCGGCGCCGGGCAGCACGATGGTGCCGCCGCCGATCCAGACGCTCTCCCCGATGGCGATGGGGGCGCCGTACTCCACCTCCAGGTCCCGCACCGGCGCCCAGAGGGGGTGCGCGGCGGTGTAGAGGTGCACCCCGGGGCCCAGGAAGGCGTGGGAGCCGATGGTGATGGGGGCCACGTCCAGAAAGACGCAGCCGAAGTTGGCGTAAAAGCAGTCGCCCACGGAGATGTTGCCGCCGTAGTCGCAGCGGAAGGGGGCCTCCACCCAGCCGCCCTCCCCCATGCGGCCCAGGAGCTGCCGCAGCAGGGAGAGCTGCGCGGCGGCATAATCCGGCGCGGCGGGGCTTGCGGTGTTGAATTGATGGGTCAGCTGCCGGGCCCGCAGCCGCGCCGCCGCCAGCTCCGGGTCCGCGGCGCTGTACAGCTTTCCTGCCAGCATCCGCTCTTTCTGGGTCATGGGACCGCCTCCTTGTGTGTTCGGCCTCCATTCAAGCACGGCGGGAGGCGGATGTCAAGACGGCCCTTGCATTTTTCCGGAGATTTGATATGATAGAAACGATACAAACAACGCGCATCCGCCCGTCAAACCAGGATGCGGCGCATGCGCCGGAGGAGGACCGCTATGGCCATTCAGATCGTTACCGATTCCACCTGCGATCTCACCGCCCAGGAGGCGCGGGAGATGAACGTGAAGGTGATCCCGCTGCGGGTCATCTTTGAGGACGCCGTCTATGCCGACGGCGTGGACATCGACAAGGCCACGTTCTATGAAAAGCAGGCCCAGGCCAGGGTGCTGCCCAAGACCAGCCAGCTCAACCCCCAGGAGTTCTGCGACGCCTTTCAGCCCATGCTGGACACCGGGGACGAGGTGGTGATGGTGCTGCTGTCCTCCAAGCTCTCCGGGTCCTATCAGTCCGCCTCCATCGCCAAAGAGATGGTGGAGGGCGGCGAGCGGCTCCACCTGGTGGACTCCCTGAACGTCACCATGGGCGAGAGCGTTTTGGTGCGCCACGCGGTGCGGATGCGGGACCAGGGCGCCTCCGCCGCCGAGATCACGGCCAAGCTGGAGGAGCTCCGGGGCCGGGTGCGGTTCCTGGCCTTCGTGGGCACGCTGAAGTATCTCAAGATGGGCGGCCGGATCTCCGCGTCCACCGCGGCCATCGGCACCATGCTGAACATCTCCCCGGTGGTGGCGGTGGTGGACGGCGAGGTGAAGTCCGTGGGCAAGGTCCGGGGCGCCCAGAAGATCCTCTCCTACACCCTGGAATTCGCCCGGGCCTATCCCGTGGACACCCGCTACGACGTGGTCTTCGGCCACTCCCGCTGCCCGGAGAAGCTGGAGGCCTATCAGGAGCAGGTCACCCGCGCCCTGGGCATCCGGAAGTGCGCCAGCACGGAGCTGGGGGCCGTCATCGGCGTCCACGCCGGTCCCGGATGCTACGGCTTTGCCTATATCGGATTGAAATAAGGCCCCTTCACCGCCTTTTGCAGCGGAAAGCAGAGCCGTCGCGGCTCTGCTTTTGCTGCAAAAAGCATGGAATGCCGGAGGAAACCGGCGTATCCTGGGGACACTACCCCATAGAAAGAGACGGCGCCCCACAGGGCGCATGGAGGTTTTGTATGCTGCAATTCAAGCCTGTCACGCAACAGGACGCCCCCCGGCTGCGGCGGTATTATCAAGGCTGCAACTACGGCCTTTGCGAGTATTCCGCGGGCACCAAGCTCATGTGGCGGCCGGTGCTGCACCCCGCCTGGACGGAGGTGGCCGGGTGCCTGGTGGTGCGCAACCAGAACGACGGCCGGTACGTGTTCGACTACCCCGTGCCCGGCCCGGAGGGGGACGAGGACGCGGCGCTCACGGCCATCGAGGCCTACTGCCTGGAGCAGGGCCAGGCGCCGGTGATCTCCGTGGTGCCCGAGTGCAAGGCCCCCCGGCTGCTGGAGCGCTACCCCTACGCCTGCGTCAGCGACATCCGCACCTGGCGGGACTATGTGTACTACCGGGAGGACCTGCAGCTCTTCGCCGGGCGGCGGTACTCCGGCCAGCGCAACCACATCAAGAAGTTCCGCACCCAGTGGCCGGAGGCGTACTTCCGGCCCCTCACCGGCAGGGATGGGGCGGTGATCGAGCGGTTCTGGGCGGACTATGAGGCGGAGTTTTTCAAGGGGGACAACGCCAAGGCCCGGGCGGAGCTGAAGCTGGCCCGGCAGATGCTGCGGCTTGCCGGCAAGCCCTGGTTCCGGGCGGGGGGCA
>CALWXI010000226.1 GCA_944385455.1 uncultured Oscillospiraceae bacterium
CGGCCCGGGGCGGTTCTCCTTCAACGTCCGGGGCGGCCGGTGCGAGGCCTGCTCCGGCGACGGCGTGCTGAAGATCGAGATGCACTTCCTGCCGGACATCTTCGTGCCCTGCGAGGTGTGCAAGGGCCGCCGGTACAACCGCGAGACCCTGGAGGTGCGCTACGAGGGCAAAAGTATCGCCGAGGTGCTGGATATGACGGTGGAGGAGGCGGAGGAGTTTTTCTCCGCCCTGCCCAAGCTCCGGCGCAAGCTCACCACCCTCCGGGAGGTGGGCCTTGGATACGTGAAGCTGGGCCAGCCCTCCACGGAGCTCTCCGGCGGCGAGGCCCAGCGGGTGAAGCTGGCCACGGAGCTGAGTAAGCAGGCCACCGGCCGCACCATCTATATTCTGGGCGAGCCCACCACCGGCCTCCACACCGACGATGTGCGCAAGCTCCTGGAGGTCCTGCAGCGTCTGGTGGAGGCGGGAAACACCGTGGTGGTCATCGAGCACAATCTGGACGTCATCAAGTGCGCGGACCATATCATCGACCTGGGGCCCGAGGGCGGCGACGGCGGCGGCGCCATCGTCTGCACGGGCACTCCCGAGGAGGTGGCGGCCTGCGGGAAAAGCTACACGGGTCAGTATCTGAGGAAGGTTCTGGCACGGTGAGCCGGGGAGACGATGGTTCCGAAGTCCCCGCGCGGCCTGCCGCGGGGGAGAGGAGGCGCCGCGCAGAGAGCAAGCCCCGGCCTTCCGGCCGGGGCGCGGGATCCGGAGCGGGCGCCTGCATTACCGGGCGGTGGCCTTCAGGCCGATGATCCCGGTGAGCAGCAGCACCACGAACAGCATCCGCAGCGCGGTGACCGGCTCCTTGAACACCACCACGCCCACGATCACCGCTCCCACGGCGCCGATGCCGGTCCACACCGCGTAGGCGGTGCCCAGAGGCAGCACCTTGGTGGCCTGGGCCAGAAAGAAAAAGCTGGCGGCCAGACCTGCCAGGGTGAGCACGGTGTACAGCGGTCGGGTGAAGCCCTCCGAGAGCTTCAGAAAGGTGGACCAGAAGACCTCCAGTCCTCCCGCGATCAACAGTTCCATCCAAGCCATGAGATGTACCTCCACATAAAAAAATCGCGTTTGGGTCCACACCTGCGACGGCCTGACGGTGCGGCTCCAAACGCCGCCGTCCCACTCGGCAGCGGGACGGCACACTCAATATACCCCATCCGGACGGCCCTGTCAAGCGGTCCGGCCTGTGGGGAAATTGCTCAAATCCAGGAAAGTTGAGGATCACCTATGTCTGAAATCAAAAATGTTGCCATGATCACCGTGTGCGGACGGCCCAACGTGGGCAAGTCCAGCCTCACCAACGCCCTGGTGGGGGAGAAGGTGGCCATCGTCTCCAACAAGGCCCAGACCACCCGCAACCGCATCTACGGCGTGGTGAACCGGGGGGACACCCAGTACATCCTGCTGGACACTCCCGGTCTCCACAAGCCCCGCTCCGCTCTGGGGGAGTATATGGTGAAGGTGGTGACCTCCAGTCTCTCCGATGTGGACTGCGCGCTGCTGCTGGTGGAGCCCATTCCCCACGTGGGAGCGCCGGAGCAGGCCCTCATCGCCCGCATCCGGGAGGAGGGCATCCCCTGCATCCTGTGCATCAACAAGATCGACTCCGTGGAGCCGGCGGCGCTGCTGCCGGTGATGGAGGCGTACCACGAGGCCTGGGACGGCTTCGACGCCATTGTGCCCATTTCCGCCCACTCCGGCAGCGGCTTGGAGGAGCTGATAAGCGAGCTGCGCAGGTATGCCCAGGAGGGTCCCCAGCTCTTCCCCGACGGCCAGACCTCGGATCAGCCGGAGCGGCAGGTGATGGGGGAGATCCTGCGGGAGAAGCTCCTGCTGTGCCTGGACAAGGAGATCCCCCACGGCACCGCCGTGGAGATCACGAAGTTCTCCGAGCGGGATTCCGGCGTCATCGACGTGGACGCCACCATCTACTGCGAAAAGGCCAGCCACAAGGGCATCATCATCGGCAAGCAGGGGGCCATGCTGAAAAAGATCAGCTCCCTGGCCCGCCGGGACATGGAGAAATTCATGGGCGCCCAGGTATATTTGGAGACTTGGGTGAAGGTCAAGGAAAACTGGCGGGACAATGTGAATTACGTCCGGAGCTTCGGCTATCGGGACGAGTGAGGCTGGGAGGAATGGAAACGGCCCGCCCGCCGGTTTTCCGCCGCCGCAGACATTTCCAGCCATAAAATTCGACGATCCTCGCAGACTATCTCCAAAGGAGGTCTGCCGATGGAACCGGAACTCTTTTGGGGACTTTTCGCCGCCACAGGCAAGCCGCTGGCCTACATGCTCTTCCGTTCGGCAGAGCAGGAGGAAGAGGAAGCGGAGCCTTCGGAGGAAGAGTCCTGACCACCGGGGGCGACGCCCCCGTACATAGGGGAGGGAACCGCGTGGCTGCTGCGCCGTACATCGTCACAAGAGGCGTCGTGCTCCGGGAGACGGAGACGAAGGAGGCCGACAAGATCCTCACACTGCTGACGGCCGACCGGGGGCGGCTCTCCGTCATCGCCCGGGGCGTCCGGCGCAAGGGCTGCAAATATGCCGCCTGTGCCCAGCCCCTGGCTTACTCCGAGTGGACCCTCTACCAGAAGGGGGAGTGGTACTACGCCAATGAGGGCGCCACGCTGGAGCTGTTTTCCGGGCTGCGGGGGGATCTGGACGCCCTGGCCCTGGGCAGCTACTTCGCCGAGCTGACGGAGGCCGTCACCCAGGCGGAGGTCCCCGCCGGGGAGCTGGTGTCCCATCTGCTGAACGGGCTGTATGCGCTTTCCGCTTTACACAAGCCGCCGGAGCTGGTGAAGCCTGCCTTCGAGCTGCGGCTTTTGTGCCTGGCGGGCTACGAGCCTTTGGCGGACAGCTGCGCCTACTGCGGAGTGCCGGACCCGGAGGGACCGCTGCTGGACGTGGTACAGGGCGTGCTGCGCTGCCGCCGGTGCGGGGAGGGGAGCAGCATGCTGTCCATGCCCCTTTGTCCGGCTTCTTTGGCTGCGCTGCGGCATATCGTGTACGGGGACCCAAAGCGGCTCTACAGCTTCCGGTTGGAGGCGGAGCCGCTGGCCCGGCTTTCCGCTGCGGCGGAGGCCTTCCTCACCGCCCAGCTGGAGCGGGGCTTCCGGACCCTGGACTTCTACAAGAGCCTCCGAGACCCGCTGCAATGAAATACGGATCGTAATATTTTGGTGAATCAATACAAAAAGGAACGGAATATGACGGAATTTGTCTTTGGAACGTACCGCCTGTCCGTGGATGTGGAGGCCACCCGGGCGTATTATGAAGCCCATCCGCTGCCCTGGATCACCTGCGAGTGTGACGGGTGCCGGAACTTTGTCCGGGCGGTGCAGGACCTGCCTCCGGCGGTGCGGGACTTCTTCGGTGCCCTGGGCCTGGACCCGGAGAAGCCGGGAGAGGTGATGTTCTATCAGGGCACGGCGCGTACCCTCTCCGGCGGCGGATGGTATCATCTGGCGGGAGAGGTGCTGGAGGGGGCCTCCCGGCCCGGGGACAGCGAGGCGTTCCCGGCGGGGTGGATCGAGATCGCAGAGGGGTTCTCCGCAGCCTTCCAGACGGCATGTGACCTGCTGCCGGACGACTTCCCCCGTCCCTGCTTCCAGATGGAGTTCGAGCATGTGCTGCCCTGGGTGCTGGAGGATCCAAACCCTTACATTTACGAATGACTGACAAGGATAAACCCTATACAGGAGAGACGTGCCATGAGCGAGTTATTTGAAAAGTCCAGCCGCACCCTGGAGCTGCCCAAGGTGCTGCGGCTGCTGTCGGAGCAGGCGGTGAGCGCCGAGGCCAAGGAGCGGTGCCTCCGCCTGCGGCCGGAGACGGAAGTCGAGGAGGTGCTGCGCCTCCTGGACCAGACCGACGCCGCCCGGATGATGATCGGCCTGCGGGGCGGTCCGTCCTTTTCCGGCGTGAAGCCGGTGGCGGAGGCCCTGGACCGGGCGGACCGGGGCGGCGCCCTGAACACCCGGGAGCTTTTGACCATCGCGGGACTGCTCACCGCCGCCCGCCGGGCCCGGGAGTACTTCAACGACGAGGCGGCGGAAAAGACCGCCATCGACCACC
>CALWXI010000227.1 GCA_944385455.1 uncultured Oscillospiraceae bacterium
ATGCCCGTGAAACGGAGGCGAAGATCGCCTGCCGGGAGGAAGAGGCCGCCGGACTGCGGGCGGAGGCGGAAAAAGCCGTCTCCGGACAGTCGGAGCTGCTGGCGCGTTCCGGCGCGCTGACTGAGGAGATCGCCGGGAAGAAAGAGGAGCTGGCGGCCAGAGCCGCCGAGCGGGAGGCCACCGCCCGCCGGGCGTCGGACCTGCGGCAGGTGGCCCAGGATCTCTCCGGAGATCTGGCCCAGAAGGAAGAGACGGTCCGGACCTATCAGCGCAATATCCACGAGGCCGGACAGGAGATCGCCGCCCGGCGGGAAACGCTGGCGGCGCTGGCCGGAAAGAGCGATGCCTATCAGCGGCGCCTGGCGGCGCTGAGCCAGGAAAAGATCGCTCTGGAGGCCGAGCGCACTGCTCAGAACCGGGCCAGCCAGGATATGAACGAGAACCTTTTGAACCTGGAGCGGGCGGCGTCCCGGCTGGAGTCCAAGCTGTCCACCTCCGCCATGGAGGAAAAGCAGATCCTGGACCGGCTGTGGGAGCATTACCAGCTCAGCCACTCCGACGCCAGCGCCATCCGCGTCCCTCTGGAGAGCATGTCCAAGGCCACCCGGCGCATCGGGGAGCTGAAGCGGGACATCGCGGCCCTGGGCGCCATCAATATCGGCGCCATCGAGGAATTCGACCGGGTCAACGGCCGTTATACCTACCTTACGGAGCAGCGGGACGATGTGGAGAAGGCCAGGGGAGAGCTCGCCGGCATCATTCAGGAGATTACCCGGCAGATGACGGAGATCTTCTCTCAGCAGTTCAAGCTTTTGGCGGAGAGTTTCCAGACCACCTTCCGGGAGCTCTTCGGCGGCGGCACCGCCACGCTGGAGCTGGAGGACGAGGCGGATATCCTGGGCTGCGGCATCGAGATCAAGGCCCAGCCCCCGGGCAAGACCCTCAAGACCATCTCCCTGCTCTCCGGCGGGGAGAAGGCCTTCGTGGCCATTGCGCTGTACTTCTCCATTCTCAAGGTCCATCCCACGCCGTTTTGCGTCATGGACGAGATCGAGGCGGCGCTGGACGATGCCAACGTCACCCGGTACGCCCGGTATATGCGCACACTGGCGGGCAGGACGCAGTTCATCGTCATCACCCACCGCCGGGGCACCATGGAGGAGTCCGACGTTCTCTACGGCGTCACCATGCAGGAGCAGGGCGTGAGCAAGATCCTGACCATCAATTTGAACGACATGGCCAAAGAGCTGAACATCCAATGATCAGGAGGCGGACGTCATGACGCTGCGGGAAACGCGCCGGGCCGCCGCGGTAGTGGCGGTGCTGGGAGCCTGGCTGACCCTTGTGGGGACCCAGGCCGGCAGTGTCTGGCGGATGGGACTGGGACTGCTGGCGCTGCTGGGGGGACTGATCCTGGACGCCGCGCAGGTGCGCTGTCCCGCATGCGGCAGATGGCTGCGCTGGGACTCCGGCCCCCGCTGCGCCGCCTGCGGCGCTGAGATCCCCTGGGACGGGGAGAATTCATCAACCTGAAGGATGGTCATTATGGGCTTTTTTGATAAACTGAAAAAAATTACCACCAATCTGTTCTCCGGCTTCACCGAGGCGGACGAGGCCTTTTTTGAAGAACTGGAGGAAACGCTGATCCTGGCGGATCTGGGAATGAACACCGCGCTGGAGGCGGTGGAACAGCTGCGCCAGCGGGTCCGGAAGGAGAAACTCCGGGACCAGGAGGAGGTCAAGGCCGCGCTGCGGGACATCCTGGCGGAGATGATCTCCGTGGGGGACACCGCCCTGGATCTCTCCACCCAGCCGTCCGTGGTGCTGTTCATCGGCGTCAACGGCGTTGGCAAGACCACTTCCATCGGCAAGCTGGGCAGCCAGCTCAAGCGGGACGGCAGGCGGGTGCTCTTCTGCGCGGCGGATACCTTCCGGGCCGCCGCTGCCGATCAGCTGCAGATCTGGGCCCAGCGGGCCGGCTGCGAGCTGATCCGCCAGCACGAGGGAGCCGATCCCGGGGCGGTGCTCTTTGACGCCCTTCAGGCCGCCAAGGCCCGAAATGTGGACGTGGTGCTCTGCGACACCGCCGGACGGCTCCACAACAAGGCCAACCTCATGGCGGAGCTCGCCAAGCTCTCCAAGATCATCGACCGGGAGTGTCCCGGCGCCGCCCGGGAGACGCTGCTGGTGCTGGATGCCACCACCGGACAGAACGGCCTCATTCAGGCCAAACAGTTCCAGGAGGCCGCGGGCCTCACCGGCATCGTCCTCACCAAGCTGGACGGCACCGCCAAGGGCGGCATCGTGGTGGCCATCGCCCGGGAGCTGGGCGTGCCTGTGAAGCTGGCCGGCGTGGGCGAGGGACTGGACGACCTCAAGCCCTTCGACGCCAGGGAGTATGTGGAGGCCATCATTTGACGGCGGGCACGCGAGAAAGAAAGGAAGGTTCCCATGACCAGAATCGACGGACGGGCGGCGGACCAGCTTCGCCCGGTCCAGATCATCACGGATTTTGTGAAATTCGCCGAGGGCAGCTGCCTGATCCGCTGCGGGGATACCATGGTGCTCTGCTGCGCCAGCGGGGAGGACAAGGCCCCGCCCCATGTGCCCGAGGGCACCGGCTGGGTGACGGCGGAGTATTCCATGCTGCCCCGGGCCAATCGGGAGCGCAGCAAGCGGGACGTGTCAAAGCTCAAACTCAGCCCCCGCAGCGCCGAGATCCAGCGTCTGGTGGGCCGGTCCCTCCGAGCGGCGGTGGACATGGCGGCCCTGGGGGAGCGGACCATTACTGTGGACTGCGACGTGCTCCAGGGTGACGGCGGCACCCGCACCGCCTCCGTCACCGGCGGCTTCGTGGCTCTGGCCCTGGCCTGCCGGAAGCTGGTGGCCGGCGGCGTGCTGCCGGAGAGCCCCATCCGTCATTTTGTCACCGGCGTCAGCGCCGGCATTGTGGACGAAACCCCCATGCTGGATCTTCAGTACAGCGAGGACAGCCGGGCTCAGGTGGACCTCAACTGCGTCATGAACGAGGCGGGGGAGATCATCGAGCTCCAAGGCACCGGGGAGGGCCGGGCTTTTACCCCGGCGGAGCAGCAGGAGCTGGTGCGGCTGTGTGCCAAGGGCAACATGGAGCTGCTGATGGTGCAGAAAGAAGCGCTGGGAGGTTGAATATGGAACGGAAATTCGTGTTGGCCACGCACAATCCGGGCAAGCTGAAAGAGATGACGGCCATCCTTTCGGACCTGGGCATCCAAGTGGTGAGCCCCGCCGATGTGGGGATCACCGTGGATGTGGAGGAGACGGGAGCCACCTTTGAGGAAAACGCCATGCTGAAGGCCAGGGCCATCTGCGAGGCCTCCGGCCTGCCCGCCATCGCGGACGACTCCGGTCTCTGCGTGGACGCCCTGAACGGCGGGCCCGGCGTCTATTCCGCCCGCTACGGCGGGGAGGAGCTGGACGACCGGGGACGGTATCAGCTGCTTTTGAACGCCATGCGGGGGCAGACCACCCGGGCGGCCCACTTTGCCTGTGCCATTGCCTGCGCCTTCCCCAATGGGGATACCCTGACGGCGGAGGGGCGCTGCGACGGCGCCATCGCCTTCGCGCCAATGGGCGAGGGAGGCTTCGGCTACGATCCGGTGTTTCTGGTGCCGGAAAAGGGCAAGACCTTCGGACAGCTGACGGCGGAGGAAAAAAGCGCCATTTCCCACCGGGGCAGGGCGCTGGCGGATTTTGCAAAAAAGCTTGCAACTTATTTCGGCCAAACCGCGTCTATTTAAAATATGCAGGAGAACGATATGGAACTGACGAGCAAACAGCGGGCCCAGCTGCGGAGCCTGGCCAATACCATCGACACCATTTTGCAGATCGGCAAAGACGGCCTGGGAGAAAATCTCATCAAGCAGGCTGATGACGCGCTGGAGGCCCGGGAACTGATCAAGGGCCGGGTGCTGGACAACAACATCGACTATGATGCCCGCACGGCGGCGGAGGAGCTGGCCAAGGCCACCCGTTCCGAGGTGGTGCAGGTGATCGGCACGAAATTCGTGCTGTACCGGGAGAGCCACTCCAAGCCCAGGGAGAAGCGCATCCAGCTGGTGAAGGCCGCCCGGAAGAAGCCGCAGGCGTAAGTGGGGCCGATGGGAAGGGAGGAGCCTTATGCGGAACAGCCGGCCCCTGGCGGCGGCGGTACTGGTGCTGTGCACCCTGATCGGGCTCATCGCGGCGGACAACATGGCGGATCCCTTTCCCATCCCGTCTTCCGCCGCGGTGTATATGGAGTACCGGATCCAGCCTCTGGATGATGGGATCTATACCATCACGGACCTGACCGCGGTGGAGCGGGTGCTGGCCTGCCTCAACGAGACGGGTCAGGGCGTCCGGGAATTTGACGCCCGGCGGCCCCGTACGATGGACCGGGACTATGAGATCGGGTTTCTGCGCCCGGACGGCAGATATTTCTCCTTGACAGTCTGGGGCGCGGCGGATACTCTGGAACTGCATATGCGGGGAAACTGGGTCTATCAGACTGATACCGGCCCCTTGTGTGCGCTGCTGGATGAGATTTTGGAGGCGCGGAGCAGCGGCATGCTGGAGTGAGGAATGTAAGGAGATGAGCGCGTGAAGATCGGCGTATACGGCGGGACGTTTAACCCGCCTCACCTGGGCCATGTGGCGGCGGCCCGGGCGGTATTTGAGTTGCTGAAGCTGGATCAGCTGCTGCTGATTCCGGCGGGGCTCCCGCCCCACAAGGACCTGCCCGCCGGCAGTCCCACGCCGGAGCAGCGGCTGGAGATGACACGCCTGGCGGCGGATC
>CALWXI010000228.1 GCA_944385455.1 uncultured Oscillospiraceae bacterium
ACAGCGCTACCTGCGACTACGATCAGGCCCTGGTGGAGTCCTTCGACGCTCTGGCGGCGGAGCAGGGCTATTCCTGGCGCCTGCGGGACATCCTGCCCCAGGTGCTCTCCGCCGGCGAGGACGCCGGAACCCTGACCGCCGAGGGCGCAAAGCTTTTGGATCCCACCGGCATGCTGCAGCCCGGCATCCCCCTGTGCCCCCCCGAGGGCGACGCGGGCTCCGGCATGGCCGCCACCAACGCTGTGGCGGAGCGCACCGGCAATGTCTCCGCCGGCACCAGCGTATTCGCCATGATTGTGCTGGAGCACCCCCTGTCCAAGGTCTATCCCGAGATCGACATGGTCACCACCCCCACCGGCAAGCCCGTGGCCATGGTCCACTGCAACAACTGCACCAACGAGATCAACGCCTGGGCCAACGTGTTCACCGGCTTCCTGGAGGCCATGGACCTGCCCGTGGACAAGAACAAGCTCTTCACCGCCATGTTCCGCACCGCGCTTTCCGGCGCGCCGGACGCCGGCGGGCTGGTGCTCTACAATTACCTCTCCGGCGAGCCCGTGGCGGGCGTGGACGCGGGGCGGCCCCTGCTGATGCGCACTCCCGAGGCCCATCTGGACTTTGCCAACTTCATGCGGGCGCAGCTTTACAGCGCGCTGGCCACGCTGAAGCTGGGCATGGACATCCTGGCCGGGGAGCATGTGGTGGTGGACCGTCTGCTGGGTCACGGCGGCTTCTTCAAAACCCCCGTGGCGGGCCAGCGGATCATGGCCGCCGCGGCAGGCGCGCCGGTATCCGTGATGGAGACCGCCGGTGAGGGCGGCCCCTGGGGCATGGCGTTGCTGGCGTCCTACCGGGCCTGGCGCAGGGAAGGCCAGTCCCTGGAGGACTACCTGGATACCCAGGTCTTTGCCGGCCAGTCGGCGGATACCGTCCAGCCGGAGGCGGAGGACATCGCGGGCTTCACCGCCTTCATGCAGCGCTACGTCCCCGGTCTGGCCGTGGAGCGCGCCGCCATCGGGGCCCTGCATGAAACCAACCTTGATTAACCTAAGATTTGGAGGTTATTGACATGGAAAACAAGGTATTCTGGTTTGTCGTGGGCAGCCAGTTCCTGTATGGCCCGGAGGTTCTGGACACCGTGGCCAAGCGTGCCGCTGAGATGGCGGAGGCCCTCAGCAGCGGCGGCATCCTGCCCTGCAAGCTGGTTTACAAGGCCACGGTGAAAACCGACGCCGAGATCACCCAGATCATGAAGGACGCCAACTACGACGATTCCTGCTGCGGCGTGGTCACCTGGTGCCACACCTTCTCTCCCAGCAAAATGTGGATCCACGGCTTCGATATCCTGCAGAAGCCCTACTGCCACCTGGCGACGCAGTACAACCGCAAGATCCCCAACGAAGAGATCGACATGGACTACATGAACCTCAACCAGTCCGCCCACGGCGACCGGGAGCACGGCTTCATCGCCGCCCGGATGCGCCTGCCCCGCAAGGTGGTGGCCGGATACTGGAAGGACCGTCCCGTCCAGGAGGAGCTGGCGGCCTGGATGCGCGCCGCCATCGGCTATGACTTCTCCCGCAAGCTCCGGGTGATCCGCTTCGGCGACAACATGCGGGACGTGGCCGTCACCGAAGGCGACAAGGTGGAGACCCAGATCAAGCTGGGCTGGCAGGTGGACTACTGGCCCGTGGGCCATCTGGTGGAGGTGATGAACGCCGTCACCGAGGCGGAAGTGGACGCCAAGATGGCGGAGTATCAGGACCGCTACGACCTGGCCACCGACGACATCGCCTCCGTGCGCTATCAGGCCAAGGAGGAAGTGGCCATGCGCAAGATCCTGGAGCGCGAGGGCGCTCAGGCCTTCATCAACAACTTCCAGGACCTCTACGGCATGGACCAGCTCCCCGGCCTTGCCAGCCAGAACATGATGGCCGACGGCATCGGTTACGGCGGCGAAGGCGACTGGAAGGTGGCCGGCATGACCGCCATCATGAAGAAGATGGCCGAGGGCCTGGAGGGCGGCACCCTCTTCATGGAGGACTACACCTACGATCTGGAGCCCGGCAATGAGGTGTCTCTGGGCGCCCACATGCTGGAGGTCTGCCCCTCTATCGCCGCCCAGCGGCCCCGCATTGAGGTCCATCCTCTGGGCATCGGCGACCGTCAGCCTCCCGCCCGTCTGGTGTTTGAGGGCAAGGAAGGTCCCGGCATCGTGGTCTCCCTCATCGACATGGGCGGCCGGATGCGCATGATCATCCAGGACATCGAGGTCATCAAGCCCATTCTGGAGATGCCCAACCTGCCCGTGGCCCGGGTCATGTGGAAGCCCGCCCCCGACCTCATCACCGGCGTCAAGTGCTGGATTCAGGCCGGCGGCGCTCACCACACCGTCCTCTCCACCGCTCTGACGGCGGAGATGATGGAGGACTGGGCCGAGATGATGCAGATCGAGTGCGTCCACATCACCAAGGACACCACGGTCAGCGGCTTCAAGAAGGAACTGTTCTTCAACGACATCGCCTGGAAACTGAAGGAATTCTAAGGGCGGTCCATTGCGCCGGACGGGGCCGCGGGTCCTGTCCGGCGCTTCATCTTGACATAAAGGAGAACGCATTATGCTGGAAGAACTGAAAGAGGAAGTATGCCGCGCCAATCTGCTGCTGCCCAAGCACGGCCTGGTGACCTTCACCTGGGGCAACGTGTCCGGCATCGACCGCTCCCGGGGTCTGGTGGTCATCAAGCCCTCCGGCGTGGAGTATGACGACATGAAGCCTGAGGACATGGTGGTGGTGGATCTGGACGGCAACGTGGTGGAAGGCCGCTACAAGCCCTCCAGCGATACCGACACTCACCTTGTGCTCTACAAGGCCTGGCCCGCCCTGGGCGGTGTGGTCCACACCCACTCCCGCTGGGCCACCAGCTTCGCCCAGGCCGGACGGGGCATCCCCGCCATGGGCACCACTCAGGGCGACTATTTTCACGGAGAGATCCCCTGCACCCGCCTGATGACCCCCGCTGAGATCGGCAGGCCCGAGGACCGGAACAACTACGAGCGGGAAACCGGCAATGTCATTGTGGAAACCTTCACCCGGCGCGGCATCGACCCCGCCGCCGTTCCCGGCGTGCTGGTGAACAGCCACGGCCCCTTCACCTGGGGCACCGATCCCCACAATGCCGTCCACAACGCGGTGGTAATGGAAGAGGTTGCCTTCATGGACTTTCACGCCCTGGTGCTGGAGCCCCAGCGGGGCCCCATGCAGCAGGAACTGCTGGACAAGCACTATCTGCGCAAGCACGGCGCCCACGCCTACTACGGCCAGGTGTAAGGAGGAACAGATATGAATGTGACCAGCCGGCCCTTCGGCCGGACCAAAAGCGGCATTCCGGTCACCTGCTATACTTTGGAAAACGCCGCCGGGATGCGGGCGGAGGTGCTGGACTGGGGCTGCGTGATCCGCTCCGTGGTGGTGCCTGACCGCGGCGGCGCCCCCACCGACGTGGTGCTGGGCTATGACAGCCTGGAGGGCTACGAGAGCGGTTCCTGCTTCTACGGCGCCTTCGTGGGCCGCTACGCCAACCGCATCAAGGGATCCGCCTTTACCCTGAACGGCAGAACTTATCATCTGGAGCCCAATGACGGGAAAAATCATCTTCACGGTGTTTACTGCACCAGCGTCTTTTCCGCCAGCGTGGAGGACGGCGCCCTGGTGCTGCGCCGCACCAGTCCCGACGGCGAGGAGGGCTACCCCGGCGCGCTGGACGTGGAGGTGCGCTATACCCTCACGGATGACAACCAGTTCCAACTGGACTACACCGCCCTGGCCCACGGCGACACCGTGGTGAACTTCACCAATCATTCCTACTTCAATCTGGCCGGCAGCGGCACCATCGCGGACCACTGCCTCCAGCTCACCTGCGACCGTTTCACCGAGGGGGACCAGGAGGTCCTGCCCACGGGCCGGGTGCTGCCGGTGGACGGCACGCCCATGGACTTCCGCACCCCCCGGCCCCTGTCCGAGGGACTGGCTCTGACGGATCCCCAGCTGATCCAGTGCAAGGGCTACGATCACAACCTGATCTTCCCTCAGGATGGCCCCGCCTCCGGCTGGGCCTGCTGCCCCCGCACCGGCATCCGCATGACCCTCACCACCACCCAGCCCGCGGTGCAGCTCTATACCGCCAACTATGTCGACGGCGACACCGCCGTCTGCCCCGGCAAGGGGGGCGTCCGGTATCCCCGGCACGCGGGCTTCTGCCTGGAGACGCAGCACTATCCCTGCAGCCCCAACTTCCCCGATTTCCCCTCCACCGTGCTGAAAGCCGGGGAAACTTATCATCAGCGCACCACCTACGGCTTCTCCGCCAAATAACGAAGCGCCCGCGGCCGGTTGGCCGCGGGCGCTCCTTCTCCTACTGCGCGGGTGCTTTTTCAGCTCTTCCCAGCCTGCGCCACACCGTTCCCATCATCACCAGGAAGCAGGCGCTGCCGCCGATGAGGTTGGAGATGGGCTCGGACCAGAAGACCCCCTCCACGCCCCAGAAGCAGGGCAGCAGAAAAATCAGCGGCACCACCAGCACCACCTTGCGGAACAGGGAGAAAAACACCGCATAGCCGGCCTTGCCCAAGGCGGTAAAGGTGGACTGGCCGGAAAACTGCAGTGCCATGAAGCAAAAGCCGAAGAAGTAGATATGGAGCATCCGCGCCCCCACCTCCACCAGCTCCGGAGAGTCGTTGAAAAAGAGGATCAGCTGCTCCGGGAACAGAAACACCACGCCCCAGGCCAGGAAGGTATAGGCCGTGCAGATGCCCGCGGTGATCAGGATGCCCCGCCGGACCCGCTCCCAGGCCCCGGCGCCGTAGTTGTAGCCCAGCACCGGCTGGGCGCCGCCGGTGATGCCGTTGACCGGCATGGTCACTACCTCCCGCACGGAATTGATCACCGTCATGGCACCTACGTACACGTCGCCTCCCAATCCCAGCAGCGCCTTGTTGTAGGCGAACTGGGTCAGGCCGTTGGTGAAGGACATGACAAACTGGGAAAAGCCCAGCCGCACCGTGTCCTTCAGCAGCGCCGGCGCCCAGGCGATATGCCGCCGGCGCAGCTTCAGCAAGGCCTTGGGCCCCGTCAAGAACCGCATCACCCATGCGGCGGAGAGCACCTGAGAGATCACCGTGGCCACGGCGGCTCCCCGGACGCCCATATCCAGCCCGTAGATCAGGATGGGGTCCAGTACCACGTTCACCGCCGCGCCGGCGGCAATGGTAACCATCCCCGTGCGGCCGAAGCCCTGGCTGTTGATGAAGCCGTTCATCCCCAGACTCAGCATGGCAAAAAGCGTCCCCCAGATATAAATACCGAAATAAGCGCTGGCATAGGGGAAGGTATCCGTGCTGGCGCCGAAGAGGAAGAGGATGGGCCGGGCCAGCAGGACACCCACCGCCGTCAGCACCAGCGCCGTGAGGATCAGCATGAAGCACGACGCCCCCATGATCCGCTCCGCCAGATCGTTCTCCTTCCGGCCACGGGCGATGGCGCACAGCGGCGCGCCGCCCATACCGAAGAGGTTGGTAAAGGCAGTAATGACGTTGATGATGGGAAACACAATGCCCACGCCTGTCAGCGCCAGGGAGGACGTACCCGGGATATGGCCGATAAAAAACCGGTCCGTTATGTTGTAGAGCACGTTCACCATCTGGGCGATGGTCATGGGCACCGCCATGCTGAGGATGTTCCGGGCCATGCCGCCCTGACTGAAATCGTGGTCCTGGTCCACGTTCCGCGCCTCCCTTCGGGGCCGCCCGCGCCCCGCTCCAACTTTGATAATGGTTCAGTATAGCACAATTCTCCCCCGCCGTCCATCGGCAGACGCGGGACCGCCATGGGCATCTGGCCGTTCATATGCCCCACCGGCTTCGTCATTTTTGAGTGATGATCGGCGTCTCCCCGGAGAACTTCCCATAAAACAGCAGGCCCGGCGGCGCCGGGCCTGCTGTTTTTTCTTCATTCCGCCGCCAGCCGCTCCAGCACTGCCGTCAGCAGCCGGTACGTCCGCTGGAAGGAGTCCAGGGGCATCCGCTCATCCGGGGTGTGGACCCCCAGGATGGTGGGTCCCACGGCGACAGCATCCAGCCCGGGCATGGCCGCGGCAAAGAGGCCGCACTCCAGCCCCGCGTGCATGTGCTCAAAGCGCAGCTCCTCTCCGAAGAGCTGGCGGTAGCAGTCCCGAAACACCTCCCGTACCGGGGAGTGCTCCGCGTAAGCCCAGCCGGGATAGCGGCCCGTGGTCTCCACGGAAAAGCCGAAGCTCTCCGCCAGCAGTGCCAGCAGCGTCTCCGTCTCGTGCTGGAGAGAATCCACGCTGCTGCGGGGGGCAAATACCAGCTGCGCCTCCGCCGCTTCCATCCGGACAACGCCCAGATTCAGCGACGCCACCACGGCCTCCGATGCCCGGGGATCCCGGCACCGCACGCCATTGGGCGCCAGACACACCGCCCCCACCAGCATCCGGCTCTCAGAGGGAGAGAGGGCCTTGGCCTCCCGCTCCGCCTCCACGGTGACAGCACAGGCAAAGTCCCGCTCCAGCGGCAGCTCCGAAGCGATCTCCCGAACCTGCGCCCGGGCCTGCTCCGCCGCCGTCTCCGCTTCCGCCGCGGTGAGAAACAGCACCTCCGCCGCGCACTCCCGGGGAATGGCATTGTCCTTGCTGCCGCCGGCGAAGGTCAGGAGCCGTCCCCGGTCCGTCATGGGACGCAGCAGCCGGGCCATGAGCTTGCAGGCGTTGCCCCGCTCCCGATGGATATCCGTGCCGGAGTGGCCGCCCAGCAGTCCGGTGAGTTCCAGACGCACCGGCACGCCCCGGACCCGATCCCGCCGCACCGGACGGCGCAGGGTGACGCACATCCCTCCGGCACAGCTGACGGTAGCAATTCCCTCCTCCTCAGAGTCCAGATTGATCATGGTCCGGGCCCGCAGCCGGGATTTATCCAGCGACCCGGCGCCCAGCAGCCCCACCTCCTCCCGGGTGGTAAACACACACTCCAGCGGCGGGCGAACCACCCCATCATCGTCCAGCACCGCCAGCATCAGCGCCACCGCCGCGCCGTTGTCGCCGCCAAGGGTGGTGCCGTCGGCCCGGAGCACGCCGTTTTCCACGATGAGCCGCAGCCCCTCCTTCTGAAAGTCGTGGTCAACGCCCGCCCGCTTCTCGCAGACCATGTCCAGGTGGCCCTGGAGCATCACCGCCGGCCGGTCCTCTGCTCCCGGAGAGGCCGCCTTGCGGATCACCACATTCCACATTTCATCCTGCCAGGCCTCCAAACCTCGCTGCCGGGCAAAATCCATCAGATAATCGCTGACCGCCTGCTCGTTGCCGGAGCCTCTGGGAATGGCGCTGATCTCCTCAAAAAATCGCCCCAGCGCCTCCGGTTCCAGCCCCTTGATTACAGATTCCATATGATGAAGCCTTCCTTTCCATCTGAATGCACGGTTATTCTAGTATCCCACGGAATATGCCGCAGTCCAATGCCTCACGCCGGTCCGGCGCCGTAATAAGTCTCCACGAAGCGAATGAAGTGCCGGGCCTGCTTGTCCAGATAATCTCCGGACCGGTAAACCACATACAAGCTCCGTTCCGCCCCGCCGCCCGGCAGAGGGAAGGTCAGCAGCCGTCCCTCCCGGGCAAAATCCTGGGCGGCCTTGGCGGAGATGATGGACACCCCCATGCCTCCCGCCACCAGATTCTTGATGGACTCCTGATCGTTGAGCCGGGCGGTCACCTGCAGGTCCGATTCCGCCACCCCCATGCGCTCCAGATAGGCCTCGGCACACTTCTTACTGCCGCTGCCCTGCTCCCGGAGAATCATGGGCTGGGCCAGCATCTCCGCCAGGGTGACGCCGCCCCGGTCCCGCAGGGTCCGGAAGTAAGGGGTGGCGGGAGTAATGAGCACCATGGCGTCCCGGTAGAAAGGCACGCTCTCCACCGATGGCTCCCGGCTGGGCATCCCCACCAATCCCACCTGAAAGGCTCCGCGGATCAGTCCTTCGATGACGCCCTGGCTGTCGCTTTGATGAATGTCGAACCGCACATCCGGCCGTTCCCTGCGGTAGGCCGGCAGGAGTTCGGGCAGGATGTAGGCCGACGGGATGGTGGAGGAGCCCAGACGGATGATCTCCCGGTCTCCCTCCTCCCAGCGCTCCAGGAGGCGGTCCCGCAGGGCCAGCATCCCGCCGGCGCACTCATAGAGCTCCCGGCCCCGCACGGTGACCTGGACGCTTTTGGTGGTGCGGACGATGAGCCGGGTCCGCAGCTCTTCCTCCAGCGCCCGGATGTGGGCACTGATGGTGGGCTGGGAGATGTAAAGCTTCTCCGCCGCACGCGTAAAGCTTCGGCAGTCCACCACCGCCACGAAAGACTGCAGCTGCTTCAGTTCCATATCCGTCCCTCCCGACTCAGCTCCTCCAGGGCGGAGAGCGCCGTGTCCACCTCTTCCGGCGTGTTCCACCAGCTGAAGGAGAACCGGATGGTACCAATGGGGTAGGTACCCAGCGTCTGATGGGCGGCGGGAGCGCAGTGGAGTCCCACCCGGGTCATGATGCCGAACTCCGCATCCAGGGCGCAGGCCACCTGAGCGGGGTCTGCGAACAGCGCCTGGAGGGACACCACGCCGGTGCGGTCCGTCAGGTTCCGGCGGCCCGCAACGCGGAATTTCCGCCCATCCGGGTCCAGACTCCCCAATCCGGCCAGGAAGCGCCCCGTCAGCTCCAGCTCGTGGGCCCGGATCCGCTCCAGTCCCGTCCGCTCCAGGAAGGACAGCGCCGCTCCCAGCCCCAGGATCCCGGGCAGGTTCATGGTCCCCGGCTCGAACCGGTCCGGCAGGAAGGGCGGCACCTCCTCCGTGTGGCTGAGACTGCCGGTGCCGCCGGAGAGCAGGGGATCGATCTCCGGCGCAAGTTCCTGCCGCAGCACGAAGCCGCCGACGCCCTGCGGACCCAGCAGTCCCTTATGGCCTGTAAAGGCCAGGGCATCCACACCCAGGGCCTCCATGTCCAACGGCCAGACCCCGGCGGTCTGGGCGGCATCCAGGAAGAACCGCAGCCCGTGGGCGCGGCAGAAGGCTCCCACCTCCGCCGCCGGCAGCAGCGTGCCGCAGACGTTGCTGGCGTGGGTCATCACCACTGCCCGGGTGTTTTCCCGCAGGCATCCAGGCAGCGCATCCAGGCACAGCGCGCCATCAGGGCGGCAGGGGATGCGGGTGAAGGACACTCCCGTTTTCTCCAGCTGCCGGAGGGGCCGCATGACGGCGTTGTGCTCCATGGCGGACACCAGCACATGGTCTCCCGGGCGGAGGAAGCCCTTGAGCAGCACATTCAGGCTCTCCGTCACGTTCTTGGTAAAGATCACCTCCCGGCAGTCCCCGCCGCCGAAAAGATCCCTTAGCTGCTGGCGGGTCTCATACACCAGCTCCTCCGTCCGGTAGGCCATGGCGTAGCCCCCCCGGTTGATGTTGCATCCTCCCTCCGTCAGGTAGCGGGCCATGGTCTCCGCCACTTCCGGCGGCTTGGGAAAGGTGGTGCTGGCGTTGTCCAGATAGATCATATGGAGGTCCCCCCTCTTTGATTGCTGTCCCCAGTATACACTCGATTTATTTGATTTTCAAATCAGTTCAGCAGGTTGATAAATGATTCTGATTGGACACGCCTCCGCAGGCATGATATGCTGGAGATGTATCTGGGAAGGAGTGTATGCGTTATGCAACGCAAGGGAGAAAAAACAGTCATCATGGCGGCCGGCTGCGTTATCGGCGTGCTGGCCTCTCTTTTGGTGTTCTGGGGGAACCCGGTGAACATGGGCTTTTGCATCGCCTGCTTCCTCCGGGACATCTCCGGTGCGTTGGGCTTCCACTCCGCTGCTGCGGTGCAGTATCTGCGGCCGGAGATCGTGGGTCTGGTGCTGGGGAGCTTCCTGCTGGCGGTATGCCGGAAGGAATTTTCCGCCCGGGGCGGCAGCTCGCCCCTGACCCGCTTCGTGCTGGGGATGTTCGTGATGATCGGGTGCCTGATGTTCCTGGGCTGCCCCTTCCGGATGATCCTGCGGATCGCCGGCGGCGATCTCAACGCGCTGTTCGGTCTGGGCGGCTTCGTCTGCGGCATCCTGGCCGGCGTCTTTTTCCTGAACCGGGGCTACACCCTGCGCCGCAGCTACGCCCTGCCCCGGCTGGAGGGCGCGTTGTTCCCGGTCCTCATGGCGGCGCTGCTGGTGCTGCTGGTGGCGGTCCCCTCTCTGCTGCGCTTCACGGAGGCCGGCGGCGGCCCCGGCGCTCTCCACGCGCCGGTGATCCTGAGTCTGGCGGCGGGCCTCATCGTGGGCGCCCTGGCCCAGCATACCCGCCTTTGCATGGTGGGCGGCATTCGGGACATGGCGCTCTTCCGGGAGTCCAAGCTGCTGCTGGGCTTTGTGGCGGTGTTTGCCAGCGCCCTGGTGTGCAACCTGATCCTCTCCGCGATTACCGGCGCCAGCTACTTCAATCCAGGCCTCACCGGCCAGCCCGTGGCCCACACCGACGGCCTTTGGAACTTCCTGGGCATGCTGCTGGCGGGCTGGGGCTGCGTGCTGCTGGGGGGATGCCCCCTGCGGCAGCTGGTGCTCTCCGGCGAAGGGAACGCCGACAGCGCCCTGACGGTGCTGGGTCTCATGGCCGGCGCCGCCGTGTCCCATAACTTCTCCCTGGCCTCCAGCGCCGACGGCCCCACCGCCAACGGCAAGATCGCGGTGATCCTCGGCCTTTGCGCCGTGGCGGCCATTGCCTGCCTGGGGACCTTTCGAAAGGACCGCACATAAGGAGGTACGATCATGAACATCATTGACGCAAGAGGACTTTCCTGCCCGGAGCCCGTGATCCTGCTGCGCCGGGCCATGGCCTCCGGCGAGGCGTCCTATCAGATCCTGGTGGACAATCACGCCTCCCGGGAGAACACCACCCGTTACGCCCAGCACCAGGGCTACCAGGTATCCGTGACGGAGGCCGGCGGGGTGTACACCCTGACCTTTACGAAATGACGTATCTTGCCACTTTTTTCTCCCACTTCGGCGCTGTCCGCTGCCAACGGACCTGCCGGGCGCTGGGACGTCCCGCCAGGATGATGCCGGTGCCCCGCGCCTTAAGCAGCAGCTGCGGCACCTGCGTACAGTGGGAAGGGGAGCCGGCGCTGCCGGAGGACGTGCTGGCGGACGTGGAGCAGATCGTGGAGGTCACCAGCCAGGGCTACCGCCCTCTCTACCGGGCGGACAGCGTATGAAGCACGAGAGGAGGAACGCCTTTGGAAACGGGAGTGAAACTCACCAAGCTGGCCAGCTGCGCCGGCTGCGGCGCCAAGGTGGGCGCCGGAACGCTGGCATCCATGCTGGAAGGATTCCGCACCCATAAAGATCCCCGTCTTCTGGTGGGGTACGACAAAAGCGACGATGCCTGCGTCTATCAGCTGGACGAGTCCACCGCCCTGGTGCAGACCACGGACTTTTTCCCGCCCATTGTGGACGATCCCTTCCTCTACGGTCAGATCGCCGCGGCCAATGCGCTCAGCGACGTGTACGCCATGGGCGGCGAACCCCGGCTGGCGCTGAACATCCTGTGCCTTCCGGAACAGATGGAGGAGGATACCGTCCGGGAGCTGCTGCGGGGCGGCTATGACAAGGTCTACGAGGCCGGCGCCGTCATTGCCGGCGGCCACACCATCCACGGCGCGGAGCCCATCTACGGCCTTGCAGTCACCGGATTTGTGGATCCCCGCCGGATGCTGACCAACAGCGCCGCCCGGCCCGGGGACGCCCTGATCCTCACGAAGCCCCTGGGCATCGGCGTCCTCACCACCGCCGCCAAGGCGGATCTGGTACCGGAGCCGGTGCTGCGGCGGATCCACCGGCAGATGGCCGCGCTGAACCGGGCCACCCGGGACGTGATGGTCCGTCACGATGTCCACAGCTGCACCGACGTCACCGGCTTCGGCCTGCTGGGCCACAGCTTGGAGATGGCCCAGGGCAGCGGCTGCACCCTGCGCATCCGTACCGCCGACGTGCCCTTCCACCCGGAGGCCTGGGAGCTGGCGGACATGGGCTTTCTGCCCGCCGGGGCCTACCGCAACCGGGACTACGCTGAATGCGGCGTGGAGGCCGGGGCGGTAAGCCGCACCATGCAGGACTTGCTCTACGACCCCCAGACCAGCGGCGGGCTGCTGCTGGCACTGCCCATGGAAGAGGCGGCAGACTGCCTGCGGGAGCTGCGGGCCGCGGCGCCGGAGGCGGCTTTCATCGGCTGCGTCACGGAGCGGGGTGAAAACTGGATTGTACTGGAATGAGAAAGGACCGCTCCCGTTGGGAGCGGTCCTCGATTTGCAGGGATCTCAGCGCTGGACGCGGCCGGAAGCGTTGCCTCCCGCCAGAGACTCCACCTCGGAGACGGACATGAGGTTGAAGTCGTGCTCCACACTGTGCTTGAGGCAGGAAGCCGCCACGGCGAAGTTGATGGTCTTCTGATCATCATAGCCGGAGAGCAGGGCATAGATAAGGCCGCCGCCGAAGCTGTCGCCGCCGCCCACGCGGTCCACGATATGCACCCGGTAGGTGGGGGAGAAGTAAGCCTCGCCGCCGCTGTACAGCATCCCCGCCCAATCGTTGTCCGTGGCGGAGATACTGCCCCGCAGGGTGATGGCCACCTTCTGAAAACCGAAGCGGTCCGCCAGCTGACGGGCCACGCTGATGTAGCCCTGATGATCCACCTTGCCGGCATTGAGATCGGTATTCTCCGCAGCGATGCCGAAAACGTCCTTGGCATCCTCCTCGTTGGCAATGCACACATCCACATAGGGCATCAGCTCCGCCATCACCCGGCCGGCCTCCTCCCGGGTCCAGAGCTTCTTGCGGTAGTTCAGGTCGCAGCTGACGGTCAGCCCCATGGTCTTGGCCTGCTTGCAGGCCTCCAGGCAGATCCGGGGCAGTTGGCCGCCCAGCGCGGGAGTGATGCCGGTGAAATGGAACCAGTCCGCCCCGGCAAAGATCTCTTCCCAGTTGAATTCCTCGGGCTGAGCCTTGGCGATGGCGGACCCGGCCCGGTCGTAAATGACCTTGGAGGCCCGCTGGGAGGCGCCCTTTTCCACGAAGTACAGTCCCAGGCGGTCACCGCCCCGGACGATGCCCCGGGTATCCACGCCGAAGCGGCGCAGCTCGTTGACGGCACACTGGCCGATCTCGTGGGCGGGGACCTTGGTGACGAAGGCCGCGTCCATGCCGTAGTTGGCCAGGGACACCGCCACGTTGGCCTCGCCGCCGGCGTAGGTGGCCTCAAACTTCTCGGCCTGTACGAAGCGCAGATAACCCTCCGGATTCAGCCGCATCATGATCTCGCCAAAAGTAACGATCCGTTTCATCATCGTCTCTCCTTTTCTTTCCTTACGCGTTCTTGGCCGCGTCCACGAGTTTGCGGGCCGTCTCCGTGATCTTGTGATACTCCCCGGCCTCGATCCACTTCTTGTTTGCAAGGTTGCCGCCCACACCGGCGCCCACCAGGCCTGCGTGCAGGAACTCCGCCACATTGTCCTCATTGACGCCGCCCACCGCCAGCAGCTTCACGTGGCTGATGGGGGCCCGGATGGCCTTGATGTAGGAAACGCCCAGATTCCCGGCGGGGAAGAGCTTCACAAAGTCCGCCCCGGCGTTGTGCGCCGTCATCACTTCGGTGGGGGTCATGGCGCCGGGCAGAGACACCATCTCCAGTTCCCGGGTGCGGCGGATCACGTCCACATTCACATCCGGGGAGATGATATACCGCGCCCCGGCGGAGGCTGCCAGCTCCACCAGCTCCACAGAGGTAACGGTGCCCGCGCCCACCAGCATCCGGCCCGCATAGGCCTCTCCGATGGCCCGGATGGCCCCTCCGGTGGCGGCAAAGGACGCCGGGTCCTTCTGGTCAAAGGTGATCTCCATCAGCCGGATACCGCCCTCATACAGTGCGTCGGCCACTTTCCGGCAGGCCTCTGCGCCCACGCCCCGGACGATGGCAATGATCTTCTCTTCCTGGATCTTTGCAATGACTTCTTCGCGCATAGGGGTCCCTCCATTTTTACATTGTGAAACTTTTTGCCGAATCGTGATATTCTAAATTTGATTATACCCTGTTTCCTTCTGCTGTCAAGAGCTCACCGCCACCGAAAATTTGCCGCCCCTTCTGGACAAATTGATGGTTGCGCCTGATGGGGATTCATGATATCCTAACTACAAATATCACATTATGAAAAAGAGGCTGTACTATGCGTTCCTCACCTGGTTCCGTACAATCCATCGACCGCGTGCTGGAGATTCTGGAGACGCTGTCCACCGCGCCGCTGGGAATGTCCCTTTCCGACCTGGCCGCCGCCACCAATCTCCATGTCAGCACGACCCACCGTCTGGTAAATGTCCTGACGGAACACGGCTATGCCCTGAAGGACTCCTCCAGCGGCAAATACCGCCTGACGCTTCGGACCTTTGAGATCGGCAGCCGGGTTTCCAGCGTGTGGAATCTGCTCTCCGCAGCCAAGCCCCACCTGGATGAGCTGGCGGCGGAGTGCCAGGAGTCGGTCCACCTGGTGGAGCGGGACGGTACGGGCATCGTTTATCTCTACAAGGCCGAGCCCTTCCAGCAGCTGGTACGCATGTCCTCCCACGTGGGCCTGCGCAATCCCATGTACTGCACAGGCGTGGGCAAGAGCATCCTCGCCCTGCTGCCTCAGGACGAGGCGGAAGAGATCTGGAACACCGAGGAGATCCAGGCCTTCACCTCCCACACGATCACCACCTTCCCGGATATGGTCCGGGAGATGGAGCGGATCCGGGCACGCGGCTATGCCATCGACGATGAAGAACACGAGGTGGGGGTGCGCTGCATCGCCGTGGCCATCCGCAACTGGGCAGGCAGTCCCGTGGCGGCGGTGAGCATCTCCGCGCCTGTCTTCCGGATGGATGAGGCCACCATGCAGCGCCTGCTGCCCTCCCTTCTGCGGACGGCGGATGAGATCAGCCGTATGCTGGGCCGCCGTGCCTGAAGCCTGCCCGTTTTTCATCCAAATGCCTGCGAGGGCCGCACCCCAATGGGTGCGGCCCTCGCTTTTTTCGCTGCGCCTGCCGGATCAGCCCTCAACCGGCCGGAACCCGGTGTAATTGTCGTCCTGGTCGAAGGCCACCTCATAGAGCTTGCCGTCGGTGGACAGGTTCGGATTGGCCTCCACCTCGGGGAGCATGCTCTCAGAGACATAGAACTCGCCCATGTGCAGGGTGTCCTTGGTCCAGAAGACCTTCAGGGGCACGCCCAGATAGGGGCAGGTCCGGATGCAGAACTGCACGCACAGCTTGTCGTTGTCCATCACAGCGGGGATCCGCATGTACTCCACCGTGATGGAGGTGATGCCGTTGGGATAGGTCTCCTCAAAGGAGCCCTTGTCCAGGATGCGGCGGGTCGTGGCGTCGGCGTTGCCGATGCCGTTGAAGTTGGAGCCGGTCTTGGGAGACAGATCCAGCACGCCGATGCGGTGGATGAAGGGCTTCTCCCGGTAATTGTAGGCGCGGCCCACCACGTTGGGATCCATGCCGTCGCCGCTGATCTCCTTGCCGATCTGCTCCAGCATCAGCACATCCACCTTCTCAAAGGGGATGGAAGCCATGAGGCTCTTGGCCTGCAGCAGCAGCTTGGGCTCCTCTTCCTCCACGCACTCATTGGGGATGGCGCGGATGGTGTGGGTCTGATGGAAGGCGTTCTCCACGATGCCGATGGCAAAGGGGATGTTGCAGTTCTTCAGGGCCGTACGGCCGAAGGAGGGCACGTTGATGTGCATCAGATCGAAGCCGCGCTCGTGGCAGATGCTGGCGCCATACTGCTTGCCCAGGCCGATGGCCAGCATCTTCATGATGCCGCTTTCAAAGGGGCCGTGGAAGTCCGTGTGGGGCTTGATGCGGGCCACAGGCACGATATAGTCGCAGGAGAGGGCGAAGGCATCCAGACGGACGTCCAGTCCCTCCGCGGACACGCCCACCTTCTTGGTCTCCATGGTGGCATGGATCTCGCAGCCGCAGGCCTCCTCGGTGATGCCGTAGTGGTCCAGAATGGCCCGCTGGCCCTCAGCGGTGGCACCGCCGTGGCTGCCCATGGCGGGCACGATATAGGGCGTGGCGCCAATGCGCTTAAGCTCCTCGGCAAAGGTGCGCAGGATTACCACGCTGTTGGCGATCTCACGGCTGGCAGCGGTGAAGCACACCGTGCTGCCGGGCTTGATGCGGTCCAGCGTACCCTCACGCTTGAGGGCGTCCCGTACCGCCTGGGGCACGTCCTCGATATGGGTATCGTCCATCCGGTTGCTCACCTTGTAAAACTTGGGGATCTCAACATCCTTCAAAAGGTCCTTTACAACGCCCATTTCAATCACCCTTTTTCATAATAGTTTGGCACGTTCCGCGTGCAGGACACGCCGCGGACGCCCCGCGCGCCGCGCCGTCTCCTGCCTGCAGACCCTACTCTAAGTAAACCACAAACCGGAAAAAATCGCAAGTCCTTTCCGGCTCCGCTTCCAGAACTCTCCAGAGAAATGAACCCGGCGGCGAAGGCGTACCTCCGCCGCCGGGGAGGCCGGCGGGAATACCGTCTATCCCGGTGCCGCGTCAGCCCATGAACAGATTCGGCAGGAATGTGATCAATCCTGGCACCACCGTCATCAGGAACAAAACTGCGACATAC
>CALWXI010000229.1 GCA_944385455.1 uncultured Oscillospiraceae bacterium
GCATCCGGGAGGACATGATCGAGCAGGTGGCCAAGGTGGTGATCCCGGCCAACATGCTGGACGAGAACACCAAGTACTACATCAACCCCACCGGCCGATTTGTCAAGGGCGGTCCCGCCGCCGACGCCGGCCTCACCGGCCGGAAGATCATCGTGGATACCTATGGAGGCAGCGCCCCCCACGGCGGCGGCTGCTTCTCCGGCAAGGATCCCACCAAGGTGGACCGCAGCGCGGCCTACGCCGCCCGCTGGGTGGCCAAGAACATCGTGGCCGCGGGCCTGGCCCGGCGCTGCCAGGTGGAGCTGGCCTACGCCATCGGCGTCGCCCAGCCCGTGAGCATCCTGGTGGATACCTTCGGCACCGGCACCGTCAGCGACGGCCGGCTGGAGCAGGCTGTGCGGAAGGTCTTCGACCTGCGCCCCGCGGCCATTATCCGGGATCTGGACCTGCGCAAGCCCATCTACCGCAAGCTGGCCGCATACGGCCACATGGGCCGGGAGGACCTGGGCGTCAAGTGGGAGCGCACCGACCGGGTGGATGCCCTGAAGGCCGCCGTGGCGGAATAATGGATGTGAAGCGCCCTGGACCCACGGGTCCAGGGCGCTTTCCCGGCATTCCCGCCTTGACCGGACGGCGGGAATCGGGTACAATACGATTACCATGCGGCCGCTGGTCGGAAGGAGGAAAAACGATGCCCAGCATTTCCGTCATCGTGCCCGTCTATCAGGCGGAGGCGTATCTGAAAAAATGTGTGGAGAGCGTGGTCAAGCAGACCTTTTCCGACTGGGAGCTGCTGCTGGTGGACGACGGCTGCACCGACGGCTCCCCGGCTATCTGCGACGCCTGCGCCGCGGAGGACGACCGCATCCGGGTGTTCCACCGGAAGAAAAACGCCGGAGTCAGCGAGGCCCGGAATCTGGGTCTCCGAGAGGCCAGGGGGGAGTATATCGCTTTTCTGGATGTGGACGACCGGTATGAGTTTCGGGCACTGGAGACGCTCTGGTGTCTGCGGGAGCAGGCCGGGGCGGACACGGTGGGCTGCGCGCATCTGAATCTGGCTCCGGGCGGCGCCAAGTCCGTGGAACGGCTGCTGCCCGCCGGGGTCTATGACCGCCAGGGGATCCGGGAGGGGATTGTATACCCGCTGTTGGGGGACCGTCTGACGGCGCCGGTGTTCAACGGCTTCATCTGGCGCTATCTGTTCTCGGCCAGAATCCTCCGCCGGGCCCATATCACCTTTGAGGGGGCCTATCTGGAGGACGAGCTTTTCCTGATGGAGTATTTCTGCAACGCGGAGAAGCTGGCGGTGACGGAGCAGCCTCTTTACCGGTACTTCCTGAATCCGTCCTCCGCCACCCATCAGTATATGAAGGATTTCCGGCAGGTCTTTGCCCGCTTCATGGAGCGCAAGGAGGACCTGGTTGGGCGGTACGGTCTGGAGGAGGCCCGGCCGCTGTGGCGGGAGAACACCAACTGGGCGGGGCTGCTCATCGCCGTGGGCAACGAGTATGCCAAGGGCAATCCGAAATCCATCCGACAGCGGCAAACGGCGGTGAAGGAGCTCTGCCGCAGTCCGGAGATGGCCCGGGCCATCTCGGCGCTGGATCCGCAGGGAATGACGCCGAACAAACAGATGGTGGCGCGGCTCATTCGGGGCGGGCACTTTTTCGTGCTCACTCAAATGTACCGCCTGAAGAATCGGATCTGAGGAAATGGAGAATCAAGAACAATGACCCTTTTGCATGAAAGCTGCCTGTATAGGCTGTGGGCGGCCCTGGTGTCCGTCTGGAGGGACAGCCGCCTGTGCGCGCTCCTGGAGGCGGCGGAGGACTGGTGCGGCCGCCAGATCATGGACAGCCGCGTTCTGCGCCCGCTGTGCCGGGAGGGGGCGGTGGCCCGGTCCTGGGAGAGCAGCGCGCTGTGCCGGCTGCTGTCGTTTTTGGTGAATCTGCCGGGGTGGCTGCTGCACAAGCTGTACAGCCTGTTTCCGGTGACATTTTCCGAGAGCATTTTCGCACGGCTGGCGTTTCAGATGGGAGAGGAGACAGCCATTGCCCAGTCCTGGCTCATCATGCTGCTGTGGATCATCCCGTTTACCTACTGGAACAATGCCTACAGTCTGATGGGCTTCGCCGTGCTGCTGGTGCTGTTTTATGCCGGCTCCATGCGTCGGCCGGATTTCCGGCTGGATATGGGCAGCGTGGGCTTTTACCCGGTGGTGCTCTTTGGGGCCATGTTTCTGGCGGTGCTGTGTTCCTACGCACCGTCCCTGTCCATGCGGTTTTTGGTTTACCACATCTCCGCCGCGCTGTGCGTGCTGGTGACCGTCAGCGCTGTGCGCGATTCGGAGGACCTCAAGCGGCTGGCCGCCGGAGGCGGCGTGTGTGTGCTGGTGTCCTCCCTTTATGGTGTCTATCAGCGTATCCAGGGTGTGGAGGTCAACGCCTCCTATGTGGATCTGAAGGTGAATGCCGGGATGCCCGGCCGGGTGGAATCCTTTTTTGACAACCCCAACACTTTTGCAGAGGTGCTGCTTTTGCTGCTGCCACTGGTGGCGGCCCTGGTGATCTGCTCCCGGCACCCTCTCTCCAAGTTGGCGGCCTGCGGGGTCCTGGCATTGGGTGTGGCGGCCTCCGGCATGACCTATTCCCGGGCCAGTTGGGTGGGGACCGCCTTCGCCATGGCGGTGCTGGTCTTTTTGTGGAAGCCCCGGCTGATCCCCCTCTGTATTGTGGCCTGCTGCCTGGCGGTGCCCTTCCTGCCGGAGACCATCTGGAACCGGATCCTCACCATCGGCAATCCTGCGGACACATCCACAGCCAGCCGGATCCCGCTGTATGAGGCGGCGCTGGAGGTGATCCGCACGTCTCCCATCTCCGGTGCGGGTCTGGGCACCGCGGCTACTCAGGCGTATATCAGCGACTTCAACCTTTATCACGGAGAGGCCCCCTTCGTCCACGCCCATAACTTCTACCTGGAGGTATGGATCGAGGCCGGGCTTCTGGGGATTGTGGGATTCGTGGGCGGTATGCTTTGGAATATCAAGAACGCCGCCCGTATGGTCCGCCATTGCGGGGATTCCGCCGCACGAACCATCACCTGTGCCGCCGCCGCCGCGCTGTGCGGCGCCATGGTGTGCGGCCTGGCAGATTATCTCTGGAACTACCCCCGGGTGATGTGCATTTTCTGGTTCGTGTTTGCCGTGGCCCTGGCGGGAACAAAGCTCTGCCGGCGAGAGATGATTGACAACGCCGGATGATTCGATAAAATGATAGGGTCAGGGAGCACTCAGCCCCTGACCCTCTGAAAGGCGGCTTGGGAGGATTGGCGCTCCATCCCTTCCTATGGAAGCAACATCCGGGAAAACCTTGGGACAGTAGCTTGCGGCGGACCCCGGTTGAAAAACTTCCGCAAGATCGTGCTTGACCACAGCACCGCCCACAGACACGAAAAACTTGCTTTTTCTTTCCCTGCGTGGTATTATGCAGAAAAACTGAATATCCGGGTGTAGCGCAGTTGGTAGCGCACGTGATTTGGGAGCGTGAGGATGGAGTTCGAGCCGAACTTCCCCCAAATCCTGGAAAGCTCTGGGACGCTAAGACTGACGGAGTTTTATACCTCGCCGGGAACTGGTCAAAAACCGGCGCTGACCCCATATTTGACCACAATCAGAAAACTTTATAACCGGGTGTAGCGCAGTTGGTAGCGCGCTTGCTTTGGGAGCAAGATGCCGGGAGTTCGAGT
>CALWXI010000230.1 GCA_944385455.1 uncultured Oscillospiraceae bacterium
CATGCGAAGCTGGGTGGTACCGCGGAAGGTTGGCCTTTCG
The DNA here is from genome assembly GCA_944385455.1 of uncultured Oscillospiraceae bacterium. GTDB lineage: Bacteria > Bacillota > Clostridia > Oscillospirales > Oscillospiraceae > Oscillibacter. The sequence continues at coordinate 41 of CALWXI010000230.1, forward strand.
TCCCAATGGGGACGGAGGGTCTTTTCTTTTGCCCAAAGGAGGTGCGCCATGCGGGTCCGGGTCTATGATCCCAGCCGGAAGGTCTGCTTCCTCTCCGAGCTGTACGCCCTGTTCGGCACCGGCGTCTTTGAACAGTGCCTGGTGGTGCAGGACGGCCTTCTGCGCTGCTTTCCACGGGTGCTGCCCCGCTCCTCCGACGGGCGGTATGAGACCCAGGTGAGCTTCATCGACCCGGCGCTGCCGGAGGAATGGGTCATCTTCCCGGAGGAAACGCCCGTCTTTCGCGGCTACCCCTGGGTCCGGGAGGACCCCGCCCTGCTGGACCGGCTTTTGAAGGGCGCGTCCGTCCCTCTTGCGTCGACGCCCCTGGCCGCCCACCCTGTCTCCTCCCGGCTGCCGGGATGGAACTATGTCACCACCCAATCGGAAGCCGACGCACTGCTGGAAGCGGCCGAGGATTTCCACGACTCCGTGCTGGCGGGACTTCACTATGTCAGCGGCTCCCGCCTTCATCCCGACGGCTCCCTCACGGTCTCGGATTCCATCCGCCGGGTGACCATGGAGTTCCACAGCCAGTGGTGTCCGCCCCTGGAGCTGGTATTTGAAGCCGTCAAGGGTCTGGACCTCCGGCCCGGCGGGAACCTGGCCTGCTCCGCCCTCTGGTCGGCCACCGTGACCGTCCGGGACGCCGCGGTGTTCTTCTGCGACGGGGACTGCGAGGACGAAACGGCTTACCAGGGCACCAAGATCCTGGCCTATTCCCTGCGCTGGCGGTTCCTGCCGCCCATCCAAACGTCAAATCCATCCAAGTAAAGGAGTTTCAAGGTATGAAAGAACAACTGGAAGCCATCCGCACACAGGCGCTGGAAGCCGTGGCCGCTGCCGCCGCCTCCGCCGAGCTGGAATCCGTCCGGGTCCGGTACCTGGGCAAAAAGGGCGAGCTGACCGCCGTTTTGAAGCAGATGGGCAAGCTCTCCCCGGAGGAGCGGCCCGTCATGGGCCAGCTGGCCAACGACGTCCGCGCCGCCGTGGAATCCGCCGTGGAATCCCGGGCCGCGGAGCTGGCGGAAAAGGCCATGGAGGAGAAGCTGAAGGCCGAAACGGTGGACATCACCATCCCCGGCCGGAGATCCCCCATGGGCCACAAGCACCCCATGTACACCGTGCTGGACGAGATCAAGGAGATCTTCATCAACATGGGCTTTGAGATCATGGAGGGCCCCGAGATCGAGCAGTCCGCCTACAATTTCACCAAGCTCAACACCCCCGACGACCACCCCGCCCGGGAGTGGTCCGACACCTTCTATCTGGACGAGGAGTCCCGCACGCTGCTGCGGACACAGACCTCGCCCATGCAGATCCGGGCCATGGAAGAGCATGGCGTGCCCATCCGCATGATCTCCCCCGGCCGGGTGTACCGCAAGGACGAGGTGGACGCCACCCACTCCCCCATGTTCCATCAGATCGAAGGCCTGGTGGTGGACAAGGGCATCACCATGGCGGATCTGAAGGGCACCCTCAACGCCGTCATCCGGGAGATCTACGGTCCCGACACCGTCACCCGCTTCCGCCCCCACCATTTCCCCTTCACCGAGCCCTCCTGCGAGGTGGACATCCAGTGCCACAAGTGCGGCGGCGCGGGCTGCCCCACCTGCAAGGGCGAGGGCTGGATCGAGGTGCTGGGCGCTGGCATGGTCCATCCCAAGGTCCTGCGGGGCTGCGGCGTGGACCCGGACGTCTACTCCGGCTACGCCTTCGGCATGGGCCTGGAGCGGCTGGCCATGGGCCAGTTCAAGATCAGCGACCTGCGGCTGATCTTCGAGAACGACACCCGCTTCCTGGAGCAGTTCTGAGCGCCTGTCCGCTCTTTTCATATACCTGATTAGGAGGATGTCACATGAAACTTTCCCGTAAATGGCTCAATGAATTTGTGGACCTGCACGACATCGGGGACCGGGATTTCGCCGAGGCCATGACCCTCTCCGGCTCCAAGGTGGAGGTCACCGAGGTGCTCAGCGACTCTCTGAAAAATGTAGTGGCCGGACGCATCGTGTCCATGGAGCGCCACCCCGACTCCGACCACATGTGGGTCTGCCAGATCGACGTGGGCGACGCCGAGCCCACCCAGATCGTCACCGGCGCCTGGAACATTCATGAAGGCGACCTGGTCCCCGTGGCCCGGCACAAGTCCCTGCTGCCCGGCGGCGTGAAGATCGAAAAGGGCAAGCTCCGGGGCGTGGTGTCCAACGGCATGCTCTGCTCTTTGAAGGAGCTGAACCTCACCGCCGAGCACGACTACCCCGACGCCGTCATCACCCCCGCCGCGCTGCTGAACGATTACAAGCCCCTGGACCCCGCCAAGCCCTCCATCCCCGCGGACGCGGCCGCCGGCTACCAGCTCTTCGGCAGCGTGAAGGCTGCGGCGGTCACCGCCGTGGCGCGCAGCGGCAAAAGCTTCACCATCACCTGCGACTGCGGCGGCGAGATGGTCCAGGCCGTGACAGACTGCTCGAATATCCACACCGGCGACCTGGTGGCCCTGGACACCGCCTCCGCCCATATCTGCACCCTCGCCGATCTCCGCGCCGAGCAGAAGGAGTTCCCCCACTGCATCACCGACGGCATCTGGGTCCTGGATCCTGAGGGCGTCCGCCCCGGCGACGACATCGCCGCCTATATCGGCGCCGACGACCACGTGGTGGAGTTCGAGATTACCCCCAACCGGCCTGACTGCCTCAGCGTCATCGGTTTGGCCCGGGAAGCCAGCGCCACCTTCGGTCGGGAGCTGAAGCTCCACACCCCGGAGATCCAGGGCTGCGGCGGCTCCATCGCCGATTATGTGGACATCGAGATCGAGGACGGGGACCTGTGCCCCCGGTACACCGCCCGGCTGGTGAAGAATGTGAAAATCCAGCCCTCCCCCGCCTGGCTGCGGGAGCGGCTGCGCAACTCCGGCGTCCGCCCCATCAACAACATCGTGGACATCACCAACTACGTCATGCTGGAGTACGGCCAGCCCATGCACGCCTTCGACTTCTCCTGCGTCAACGGCGGCAAGATCGTGGTCCGCACCGCCCGCCCCGGCGAGACCATCCAGACCCTGGACGGCACCGCCCGGGAGCTGAATCCCTCCATGCTGTGCATCTGCGACGAGGACAAGCCCGTGGGCGTGGCCGGCGTCATGGGCGGGGCCAACAGCGAGATCATCGGCGACACCGCCATGGTCCTCTTCGAATCCGCCAACTTCAACGGCGCTTCCATCCGCCGCACCGCCACTGCCCTGAACATGCGCACCGAGGCCTCCGCCCGCTATGAAAAGGG
>CALWXI010000231.1 GCA_944385455.1 uncultured Oscillospiraceae bacterium
ACCTCCTCCGCCGCGGGAACGGCCTCCTCCACTGCGGGCGCGGCCTCCTCCACCGCGGGAACGGCCTCCTCCACTGCGGGCGCGGCCTCCTCCATTGTGGGAACGACTTCCTCCACTGCGGGGGAGATCTCTTCAACCGCAGGCACGGGTTCCGCTGCCGCAGAAGCTTTTTTCTTCGCAGTCGAGGCACCGGTCTTCTTTGCAGGTGCTTTCTTCTTTGCGGGATCTGCTTTTTTTCGTACCATAATGAACCTTCCTTTCTTATTTTGAGCATCATGCGGTCCCCATTGCCGTCTGCGGCGAATAGGGAGGCAATGCGGGCACGGCTCCCTGGCATTGGCAACAGTATAGCGCATCACGGTCTCTTTTGACAGTCCTTTCTGGAAGAATCCCGAAAATTTTTCCATGCTTTTCCCAGGCCGCCGCTCCAGCAACTGGAAACCGCGCCCTGCGGAGATATTGGGAGAACGGACTTTCCTTTTCCGGGACGCCGCCTCCCAGGCACGCATCCGGCCGGGTGAGCTCCGCCTCTCCGCGATTGACAATCGCAGAGAGGCAGGCCGCTGCACCGGCGGCAAATCAGCGCTGGCGGCGGATCAGGTGCTGGCCTATGCCCCAGGGCTGAATCTGCCTGACACCTTTTACATCGGCTCTCTGCCCTTCCATATAGCCCGGCGGCTGGAGGCTGATCTGGCCGGGGAGCTTCTCAGGGGCATCCCCGGTGAGGGCATCGCCGTCAACAGCCGCCAGGACAACGCCCCGGGCGCATGCCCTTCTTCTCCGCGCGGCCCTTGCAGGCGGAAAGAGAATGTGGTATCATGGCGCTACCGGCACTGCCGGAATCTGTTTTCAGGAGATCTGCTGTTTGAAACGAAACAACCCCTTGGAGATTGTCCTCTGACCGGGAGAACGGAGCACAGCTCCCGCCTCTCCCCATATTGCACCGAACAATATACAGGAGGAAACAATCATGAAGCAAAACGACATTGTGATCCGCAAAGAGGCATCCGCAGACTACGCCGCCGTGGAGCACCTGACCCGGGAAGCCTTCTGGAACGTGTACCGTCCCGGCTGTCTGGAGCACTATGTGGTCCACGTGCTGCGCCGGGATCCCGCCTTCGTGCCGGAGCTGGATCTGGTGATGGAGCGCAGCGGACAGCTCATCGGCCATATTTTGTATATGCGGGCACACATCACAGCCGACGACGGACGGGAGATCCCCATGATGACCTTCGGTCCCCTCAGCATCCGTCCGGATCTCCAGCGGCAGGGCCTGGGCAAATATCTGCTGGACCGCTCCATGGAGAGGGCCGCGGAACTGGGCGCCGGTGCTCTCTGCATTGAGGGAAATCCGGACTTTTACGGAAAATCCGGATTCGCGGCGGCCTGGACCCGGGGCATCCGCTGCCACGGGGATCCGGAACAGGCGATGTCCCCCTATGTCCTGCTGAAGGAGCTCCGTCCGGGCTTTCTGGACGGGGTCACCGGCGTCTATCATACCCCGCAGGGCTACTATGTGGACGAGGCGGCGGCAGAGGCCTTCGATCAAAATTTCCCGCCCAAGACAAAAGCCGTGCTGCCCGGACAGCTGTTTCCCTGAGCGGCACGAATCCCGGGCACCGGCTCCAGGGCAAACACCTCCGGGCACGGGCCGCCGGTCCTTCCCGGCGCACATCCGCCCACGGAGGAAGCTGGAACACCGCATCCGTCCCGCAGTTCTTCAATGTGAAAGCCCCCGGAGCATACGCTCCGGGGGCTTTTGCCGATGCAGGCTGCCGGATGGATCACACATCTGCGGCATCAGGGGCGGCCAATGGGAGCCGGAGCCGGAAGCGGACGCCGCCCTCCCGGTTTTCCACGGAGCAGTCCCCGCCGTGGGCCAGCGCCGCCGCCCGGACGATGGCAAGGCCCAGCCCCGTGCCGCCGCTGCACCGGCTGCGGGACCGGTCTCCCCGGTAAAACGGTTCAAAGAGGCGGGGCAGTTCCTCCGCCGGAACGGCGGGACCGTCGTTATCCACCGACAGGCAGGCACTTCCGTCCTCCCGGGTCAGGGACACCCGAATGGTCCCGCCCCCCGGGCAGTGCCGCAGAGCGTTGGAGGCCAGATTGCCGGCGGCCTCCTTCAGCCGTTCCCGGTCGCCCTCCAGGCAGATCTCCTCCAGCTCCAGCGTCAGGGTGATCCGCTTTTGCTCCAGCTGGAGAGCCAGCGGGGCCCAGACCTCCCGTACCAGGGCGGAAAGGTCCACCGTCTCCCGGTCCAGCGCCGCGCCGGACTCCAGGCGGCTGAGCTCCAAAAGCCGCCCCACCAGCTCCGTCATGCGGTCGCTCTCGTCCAGGATCACATCCAGGTACTGTGCCCGCTTCTCCGGGGCAATGTCCTCCCGCAGGGCCTCGGCGTGGGTACGCAGAATGGCCAGGGGCGTTTTCAGCTCATGGGCCGCCGCCCGGGTGAAGGCCCGCTCCCGGGCGATGGCCTCCCGCTGCTTTTTGTCCGTGTGCAGGGCCATGGCCACCGCCGCCAGCAGCGTCACCGCCGCCGTGGGCCAGAGTCCCCGCGCCGCCAGGCGCAAAGAACTGTAAGAATAGGCGGAGGCCATGATGACATCATTGCTGACAGCGCCGCACTGGCTGCCATCGGTGCTGGAGAGTGAGCGATCGACTTCGGGAAAACTGCCGTCCAGCAAGCGGTCCAGCTTCTCCTCCGCCTCCTGCCACCGGCGCAGCATCTCCTCCGCAGGGGCGCTCCATCCCGCCAGGGCAGAGGACAGCACCACGCCGTCGAAGCGGAGCGTTTCCAGCGGTTTTCCATCCAAAAAGCCGCTGGTGCTGTCCACCAGGACGACCTCGCGGTCCGCGTAGACATACGTGATGGTCTTGGGGTAGACGATCTGACGCTCCCGATCCACCACGCCCACCACCTCGCAGCGGCGGGCGTCCGTCCCGTTCTCCGGCACCCGTCCGCC
>CALWXI010000232.1 GCA_944385455.1 uncultured Oscillospiraceae bacterium
GCCCAGACGCCGCCGTCGCGGATCTTGTCCGTGAGATGGACGTCGGCCTTGGGGAAGCGGGCCCGGGCGTCGGCTTCCACCTGGGAGAGAATCTCCTCCGCGTTCTCCAGAAACTCCCGGATGGTCCAGGCGTTGGAGGGGTGGAAGGGCAGGGCGATCATGGGCTCCACCGCCGAGAGGTCGATCTCGATGGACTTGTCGTACCAGGCCCCGGCGGCGGGGTGCAGCTCCTGGAAGTCCTCCGGCCGCTGATGGGTTTCGTAGAAGCCCCGGGTGACGTCGTCCGTCTCCCAGATGGAGGAAAGGCACGTGGTCTCGGTGGTCATGACGTCGATGCCGTTGCGGTAGTCGATGGGCAATGCCGCGATGCCGGGACCCGCGAACTCCAGCACGCAGTTATTGACAAAGCCGCTCTGGAAGGTGGCTTTCACCAGCGCGATGGCCACGTCGTGGGGCCCCACGCCCCGCTTGGGCGCGCCGGTGAGATATACCAGCACCACCTTGGGGTAGGGCACGTCCCAGGTGTTCTTCAAAAGCTGCTTGGCAAGCTCCGGTCCGCCCTCGCCCACGGCCATGGTGCCCAGGGCGCCGTAGCGGGTGTGGGAGTCGGACCCCAGGATCATTTTGCCGCACCCGGCCATCTGCTCCCGGGCGTAGGAGTGGATGACGGACTGGTTGGCGGGAACATAGATGCCGCCGTACTTCTTGGCGGCGGAGAGGCCGAAGACGTGGTCGTCCTCGTTGATGGTGCCGCCCACGGCGCACAGGCTGTTGTGACAGTTGGTCAGGGCGTAGGGCACGGGGAATTCCTTCATGCCGGAGGCCCGGGCCTGCTGGATGATGCCGACGTAGGTGATGTCGTGGGAGATCAGGGCGTCGAATCTGACCTGAAGATGCTCCGGATCACCGGAGACGCTGTGTGCCTGGAGGATGGACCAGGCCATGGTGCGCCGGCGGCCCTCCTCCGGGGAGAGGGGGGCGTCGGAGGTGGGAATACCGTTGAGAAGGAATGTGCCGCTGTCGTGGAGCGTGATCATAATGGACCTCCTGCAGTTCCGGCGGCAGCCGGATGATTCTTGTGACCCAATATAGCACAGTTCGTTGTGAATGAAAAGATATTTTGCAGGAAAAAATATTCATCTTGCAGAATTTTGGGAATGATACCGGAAACGGTCCGGAATTTCGCCTCAAATTTGACGGAGCACGGAAGAAACCGCGAAAAAAACCGGAGCAGCCTTAAGGCTGCTCCGGTGGGGATCAGATGAGTACCTGGATGAGGATCACCAGGATGATGATGGGCAGGATGAACTGGAAGTAGGGCTTGAAGGCCCGGGACATCTTGAGGCCTGTGCCGGTATTGGCCTCGGCGAGGTACTTGTCAAAGCCCCAGCCCCACTTGGTGACACAGAACAGCAGATACACCAGAGAGCCCAGAGGCAGCAGCAGATTGCTCACCAGGAAGTCCTCGACGTCCAGGATCTGGCCGCCGCTGGGGGCATTGGGCAGGGGGATGGAGAAGTACCACTGGTTGTAGCCCAGCACGCAGGGCATGCTGGCCGCCAGGATGAACACGCAGCAAAGCAGGGTGGCCTTCTTCCGGGACCAGCCGAAGCTGTCGATGCAGCTGGCCATGATGTTCTCGAACACCGCCAGCACCGTGGTGAAGCTGGCGAAGGTCATGAACAGGAAGAACAGGGCGCCCCAGAGCCGGCCGCCGGTCATATTGACGAATACCCGGGGCAGCGTCATGAAGATCAGGGCGGGGCCGCTGCCCGCCTCCACGTTGAAGCTGAAGCAGGCGGGGAAGATGATGAGGCCGGACATCAATGCCACAAAGGTGTCCAGGCAGCAGATCCGCACCGCCTCGCCGGTGAGGGCGTTCTCCCGGGACATGTAGCTGCCGAAGATCTCCATGGCGGCGATGCCCAGGCTCAGCGTGAAGAAGGACTGGTTCATGGCGGCGGTGATGACCTTGCCCAGGCCCGCCTCGGAGGCGCGCTGGAAGTCAGGCAGCAGATAGAACTTCACGCCCTCCATGGCGCCGTCCAAAGTCAGGCTGTGCACTGCCAGCACCACGATCAGCGCCAGCAGGGCCAGCATCATCCACTTGCTGATGCGCTCCAGCCCCTTCTGCAGTCCGAAGGAGCACACCAGGAAGCCCGCCAGGACGATGATGACCATGAACACGGTCATCTCCGAGGGGTTGGCCAGCATGGCGGAGAACACGCCGTCCACGGCGTCGTTGGGCATGCCGTCAAAGGCGCCGGTGGCAAACTTATAAAAATAGTCCAGCATCCAGCCGGCCACGGTGGTGTAGTACATCATCAGAAGGCAGCAGCCGATGACGCAGAACCAGCCGTGGATATGCCACTTGCTGCCCTGGGGCTCCAGGGCCCGGTAGGCCTCCACGGCGCTTTTCCGGCTGGCGCGGCCCACGGCCAGCTCCATGGTCAGAACCGGTACGCCCATGATGACCAAAAACAGCAGGTAGAACAGCACGAACACGCCGCCGCCGTTTTCGCCGGTGACATAGGGGAACTTCCAGACGTTGCCGATGCCGATGGCGCAGCCCGCGCTCACCAGGATGAAGCCCAGTCTGGATTGGAAGTTTTCTCGTTTCATGTGGGTGACTCCTTCTCTTTTCTCCATAGGTCCCGCGTCAAGGCCGGAACGGCTTGCCGTTCCGGCCTTTTCAGGGGGAGCTGGTTTTTATGGTACTGGAGGGGAAATGAAAAGTCAACCGCCTTTCCGGCCTTCTGGCGCTGAATATCCCATGCTAGCATAAGAAAAAGTTATAATGCGGAAAACGGCAGGAGAACCGGCGTTTCCGGAATTGACATTGGGCAGGGACACCGATAAAATAGAAAGGTCAACATAATGCAGCCGCGAAACGGCGGTGGGAAGGAGCGTGGACCCATGCGGGAAATTGCGGAGGTGTCCCGGCAGGTGCTGGAAGAGACGGAGAAGATCATCGTGGGCAAGGGGGAGAAGATCCGGCTCATCATCATGGCGGTGCTGGCCAACGGCCACGTGCTGCTGGACGATCTGCCCGGCGTGGGCAAGACCACGCTGCTCAAGACGCTGTCCATCGCCCTGGGATGTGCGTCCCGGCGGGTGCAGTTCGTCCCGGACCTGCTGCCCTCGGATATCTGCGGCATGAAGATCTACAATCAAAAGACCGGGGACTTCCAGCTGGTGGAGGGACCGGTGATGACCAACCTGCTGCTGGCCGACGAGATCAACCGGGCCATTCCACGGACCCAGTCGGCGCTGCTGGAGGCCATGGAGGAGCGGCAGGTGACCGTCGACGGCCAGACCCATCCGCTGCCCAGTCCCTTTCTGGTGCTGGCCACGGAGAACCCGGTGGAGTCGGAGAGCACTTTCCGCCTGCCGGCGGCCCAGATGGACCGCTTTCTGGTGCGGCTGTCTCTGGGCTATCCGGAGGCGGAGGAGGAGCAGCGGATGCTGCGGAATCTGGGGGACCGGATCCCCTTCGAGGGGGTGCGCCGGGTAACGGATGCCGCGGAGCTGACGGCCCTCCAGACACAGGCGGCGGAGGTATACATCAGCGACGCGGTGGCCGAATACATCGTGGCCCTGGCGGGCGCCACCCGCAGCCACAGCGCCCTGACCATGGGGGCCAGTCCCCGGGGCTCCCGGGGACTCTACCGGGCGGCCAAGGTGTGGGCCGCCATGGAGGGGCGGAGCTATGTGACGCCTGACGATGTGCAGCATCTGGCGGTGCCGGTGCTGGCCCACCGTCTGGTGCTCACCGGCGAGGCCCGCTTCTCCGGAAAAACGCCGGAGGGCGTGGTGCGGGAGATCCTTTCCGCGGTGGAGGTGCCGCCCCGGAACGAGGAGCTGCTGCGTGGAAGATAAGCTGTTTCTGGGGGCCGGGTCCAGCCTCTTCGTCAGCACCGGCGCGCTGGTGGTTTTCGGGGGTCTGGCCATCCTCAGCGCGGTGTTCGCATGCTGGCCCCTGTGTGCCGTGCTGGCATTTTTGTTCTTTTTCTGTCTGGTGTCCCGGCTGTGGGGAGAGAGTGCCCTGCGGGACGTGGAGGTCCGGAGCCGGGCGGCTCCCGGGGCGCTGTTCCCGCCGGGAGAGGTGGAGATGGAGATGCATATCCGCAACCGCAAGCTCCTGCCGGTGATCTGGCTGGAAGTGGTGCAGCTGCTGGATGAGAACGCGCCGCTGATCCCGGCGGACTCCGGTGAGGTGCGCCGTGTGTCGGGGGTCCAGGCCCGCCTGGAGGGAGCGGAGGAAGAGGAGGCCGCTTTCCTCTACAAGAAGTTCACCTTCGTCATGGGCGGGGAGCAGATCACCTGGAACAGCCGCTGGATCGCCCGGCGGCGGGGGATCTTCCGCTCCCGCGGGCTGCGGCTGCGGGGCGGAGACGGCTTCGGCCTGACCCAGAGGGAGCGGCCCGCCGGCGGGGCGGAGGATGCCTTTGTGGCGGTGTATCCGGCGGTGCAGCCGGTTTCGGCGGAGCTTTTTTTCCGGGATATGTGGGAGGCCTCCGGCGGCACCAGGGGTTATCTGGAGGATCCCACCGTCATCCGCAGCACCCGGGACTATCTGCCCACGGATTCCTACCGGCGCATCAACTGGCGCGTCACGGCCCGGAGCCAGCGGACGGTGGTGAACACCTATGAGACGATCCTGCCCCGGGCGGCCCATTTTATCTTCGACGGTGAGAGCTTCAACGGCCCCGTTCCCCAGGCTGAGGCTCTGGAGGACACGCTGAGCATCCTGACCTCTGTGATCCTGCGGCTGGACGCGGCGGGGATCCGGTGCAGCATCTCCCTTTGCCGCAGCCGGGACAGCGGCCCCCGGGAGATCCTGGGGGCGGACGGCACGCCGCTGGAGGAGATCCTCACAGCCTTTGCCGGCTATGCTCTGCGGGAGCTGGTGCGGCCGGAGGAGGGCAAGCCCTACGCCCGGCCGGCGGAGTTCCACGACTACGCGGTGCTGGCGCTGCGGGATGTGGGGCGGTTCTACTATGTGTGCAGCGATCTGGCCAGGGTGAGGCGCCGGGGACTGATGTACCGGCTGGACCCGGCCCGTACCACTCTGCTGCCCTACGCCGGCGCCTCCGGAGGACGTCTGGGGGACTTTGCGGTGGTGGGGCTGCAGACGCTGAAAAGGAGGGAGGGGACATGATCGCAGGTTCCCTGACGGCGGGGCTGGTATCCGTGGAGCGGATGGTGGTGTGCTGGTGCAGCGCCTTCTGGCTCTTCACCATGACGGAGTACGGGGAGCCGCTGGGCATCTCCCTGTGGGCGTTCCTGGCGTTCGGCGCCGCTTCCTTTTTGGCGATCCGGGCATTTCTGCGCCGGCCCCGGACCATGCCGGCCCTGATGAGCCTGGGTATCGCCCTGGCGGCGGCGGGGACGGCGGGGCTTTTGTGGAAATGCTCCACCCTGCCGGGAGTAACGGCCAACGCCTTCGGTGCCCTGGCGGTATCCTCCACGGTGTACGGCTGCGTGCGGGCCTGTACGGACCCGCCGGCGGCAGCCCGGAGCATCTCCGCCATGGAGGGCACCATCTGCTTCTTTCTGGCGTTTCTGTGGGTCCAGACCAATACCGGCATGGACGCCCGGTACAGCGCGCCCCTGCTGGCGGCATCCCTTGCCAGCTTGCTGGTGGTACTGGGCCAGCGGCTCCAGGCCGTGGGTGCTCCGGCGGGACGCAGCCGGGCACGGGGCTTTGCCGTGGTGGGCATCGCTCTGGCGCTCATCGCCGTGGTGCTGGCGCTGTTCCTGGCCTTCGGGGCGGAGCCTCTGGGCCAGGGGGCGGTGATGCTGTTTTACGGTGTGGTGTACTGCCTGAAGCTGCTGGTGTGGTTTTTCAACTGGCTGCTGCATGTGCTCTCGTCGCTGTTCCCGGCGGCGGAGGGAGGAATGGCTCCGGAGCCGCAGATGACGGTGGAGATTCCCCAGGAGGTGGCGGAGCAGGGGGACATCCCGCCCTGGGTACTGGTGGTGCTGGGCATCGCGGGACTGTGCGCCCTGCTGGGCGGACTGGTGTATGTGATGGTGCGGCTGCGGCGCTTTCGGGTGGGAGGCCGGACCGCCGCCGTGGCGGCGGGAAAGCCGGAGCGGCACCGGATGCGCCTGCGGACCTGGCTGGAACGGGTGCTGGCGGCACTGCGGCAGCGGCTGTATCTGCTGTGGATGCTGGCGACGCAGCGGGACAGCCCCCGGGCGCTGTATTGGTTTTTGAACCGGGCGGGGCGGCGGCTGGGCTGCCGCCGCCGGATGGGAGAGACACCCTGCGCCTTTGTGCGCCGGGCGGCTGGGCTGACGGCGGAACTGTCCGGGGATCTGGAGGCCCTGGCGGCGGCCCTGAGCGAGGAGCTGTATGCGCCCATGCCCCGGCAGCCTTTTCCCCGGGAAGCGGCGGGACGCATCCGGCGGGGCTTCCGCCGGGCGATGCGGCGGGCCCGGCGGGCGCAGGCCGCGGCGTGGCTGCGGCAGCGTCTGGCAAGGGAGACCCCCGCCGGGGACTGAAAGGAGAGAGGAAACATGGCAGAGATTCTGGTGGTCGTGGACATGCAGAACGACTTCGTCACCGGCGCCCTGGGGACGCCGGAGGCTTTGGAGATCGTGCCCCGGGTGGCGGCGCGGATAGCGGACGGCGTCCGCCGGGGAGAGCAGATCCTTTTCACCCGGGACACGCATGGCGCCGACTATGCCGCGACCCAGGAGGGACGGCGGCTTCCGGTGCCGCACTGCATCCGGGATACGGAGGGCTGGGAGATCATTCCGCAGCTCCGGCCTGGCACCGCGGGCCGGACGGTCCTCGATAAGCCCACCTTCGGCAGCCGCCTGCTGGGGGAGCACCTGCTGGCTCTGGACAAGGAGCTGCGCCGCCGGGGACAGCCGGGGGTGGAGCGGGTGACGCTCATCGGCGTGTGCACGGACATCTGCGTGCTGTCCAACGCGCTGCTCATCAAGGCGTTTTTGCCGGAGGCGGAGATCGTGGTGGAAGCGTCGTGCTGCGCCGGCGTCACGCCGGAGGCCCACCGCACGGCTCTGGCGGCCATGCTCCCCTGCCAGATCACCGTTTTGGAATGACCCCAAAAAAAGACCCCCGGCACTGCCGGGGGCCTTTTTTTCGGGAATTTCACACGTAGCTCTGGGTGGCGACGTCGAACACGCCCCGGGTGGTGATGCGCAGGGAGGGGATCACCGGCAGGGCCATGAAGCTCAGCGTCATGAAGGGGTCGATGCCCGGGTTCACCCCCAGGGCGTAGGCGGCGGCCTTGGCGTCCTCCAGCTGCCGGTTCACGTCCACCAGGGGGGCGTCGCTCATGATGCCGGCGATGGGCAGCGGGACCTCCGCCCGGGGGGCGCCGCCGTCCCAGACCACGATGCCGCCGCCCAGTTCCACCACCCGGTTGGCGGCGGCGGCCATGGCCGCCTCGCTGGTGCCCACCACGATGATGTTATGGGAGTCGTGGGAGACGGAGGTGGCCACGGCACCGGACTTGAGGCCGTAGCCCTGAAGGAAGCCCACGCCGATGTGGCGGGTGTGCTTGTGGCGCTCCACCACGGCGATCTTCAGCACATCATACTCCACATCAATGCGGTCGGAGTATCCGGCGTCCACGGTGGTGATCTCTCCGTTGACCATGCCGATGATGCCCCGGGGACGGTGCTCCGTGAAGTCCTCCGCCGTCAGGGGGTCCACATGGAAGGTGCTGCGGGCCCGGTCCGCCAGATACTGCTCGATCACCGGCGCGTCGAAGGGTTCCATCACGCCGTTCCTGGCCATAAGGCGGCCCTCCTTGTAAACCTCCAGGATGCGGAAGTCCTGGAAGTTGTCGATGACCGCGAAGTCCGCCAGATACCCCGGTGCGATGGCGCCGCGGTTGTTCAGGAGGAAATACCGGGCGGCGTTGTGGCAGGCCACCTTGACCGTCAGGATGGGGTCTGCCCCCAGGCCGATGGCCCGCTTGACGATGTAGTCGATGTGACCTCTTTCCAGGAGGTCGCTGGGGTGCTTGTCATCGGAGCAGAACATGCACCGGTCGGCGTACTTCGGGCACAAAAGAGGTGCCAGGGCTTCCAGGTTCCGGGCGGCGGTGCCCTCCCGGATCATGATGAACTGGCCCCGCTCCAGCTTGGCCAGGGCGTCGGAAAGGTCATGACACTCGTGGTCGGAATAGACCCCGGCGGCGATGTAGGCGTTGAGGTCGTTGCCCGCAAGGTCCGGGGCGTGGCCGTCGATCTTCTTGTGGTGTGCCTGGGCCGCCACGATCTTCTCCACCGGCTGGTCGTCCCCGGAGATGATGCCCACGAAGTTCATCATCTCCGCCAGGCCCTGGACCCGGGGATGATCGTAGAAGGAGTCCAGGCTCCGGTAGTCCAGCACCGCGCCGGACTCGTCCAGGGGCGTGGCCGGGACGCAGGAGGGCAGCATGAACCGCACGTCCACCGGCAGGCCCTCCGTGGCCTGGAGCATGTACTCGATGCCGTCGGTGCCCATGACGTTGGCGATCTCATGGGGGTCGGTGATGACGGTGGTGGTGCCGTGGGGCAGCACCGCCTTCACAAATTCCCGGGGGGAGACCAGGGCGCTTTCCAGGTGGATGTGGGCGTCCAGGAAGCCGGGCAGAACGATCTTGCCGCTCATGTCCACCTCGTTCCGGCCGGAGTAGGTTCCGATGCCAACGATGAGTCCCTCCGCCACGGCGATGTCCCCGCGGCTGAGTTCATTGGAAAAGACGTTGACGAAGGTAGCGTTCTTCAGCACCAGATCCGCCGGCTCCCTGCCCGCCGCGGCGCTGATGATCCGCCGCTTTTTCAGCAGCTTCCGGTTGATCTTGCCCGCGTAGCTCTCAGACATGCGATCACTCCTTTCAATGGTTCCGGTATTTCAATTGCTTATGCAAGACATAAACGGCGATAATATCAGTTGAGGTTGGTACAAGTGTACGCCAAAGCGGAGAATTTGTCCACAGAAAAGTGATGAACATTCCGGAAATTTTCGGGCAGTCTGACGGGAGACGGCGAGCCGCGCATTTTCATTGCAGGACAGGCCGAAATGCGGTATACTATTATAATCTATGAAATCACCCAGGAGGCACGCCCATGAAACTCATGGTCATCGACGGCAACAGCATCATCAACCGGGCCTACTACGGCATCCGGCCGCTGTCCACCCGGGACGGGCTGTATACCCACGCTGTGTTCGGTTTCCTCACCACGCTGCTGCGTCTGAGGGAGGAAGAATCGCCGGACGCGCTGTGCGTCACCTTCGACGTCCACGCCCCCACCTTCCGCCACACGGCGGACGCATCCTACAAGGCTACCCGCAAGCCCATGCCGGAGGAGCTGCGGATGCAGGTGCCGGTTTTGAAAGAGGTGCTGGATGCGCTGCGGATCCCCCGGTACGAGCTGGAGGGCTGGGAGGCGGACGACCTCATCGGCACCATCTCCCGCCGGTGCGAGGCTGCGGACTGGGAATGCGTGGTGGTCACCGGTGACAAGGACAGCCTCCAGCTCATCACGAACCGGACGAAGGTGAAGCTGGTGTCCACCCGCATGGGCCAGACCACCACCAAGGACATGACGGAGGCGGCCTTCCGGGACCAGTACGGCTTCGACCCCATCCACATGATCGACCTGAAGGCGCTGATGGGAGACGCGTCGGACAATATCCCCGGCGTGCCGGGGGTGGGGGAAAAGACCGCCATGGACCTCATCCGGAAATACGGCAGCATCGACGCCCTCTATGAAGCCATGCCGGAGGTGGACGCCAGGCCCGCGGCGGTGAAGAAGCTGGCGGCGGGGGAGGACAGCGCCCGCCGCTCCTACTGGCTGGCCACCATCGCCACCGACGCGCCGCTGGAGTTCTCTCCCGAGGAAAACCGGGTGAGCGCCCCCGGCCCGGAGGCGTATCCCCTCTTCCTGCGTCTGGAGTTCACAAAGCTCATCGAGAAGTTCGGCCTGACGGCGGAGGAACGGCAGGCGGACAAGCCTGCGGATTTCACTGTGACGGTGGAGCAGGTGACGGAGCCGCAGCAGGCGGAGAAGCTGCTGGCCCTGTGGCGGCAGGCGGACCACGTGACGCTGCTGGCCCTGCCGGATCTCACCGGCGTGGTGGTGGACTGCGGGACAGGGCCGGATACCGCCTGTTCGGCGGAGCTCTTTTTCAGCCGGTATCAGGGGGATTGGAACGCGCTGCTGCGGGAGCTCTTCTCCGCCGGCGTCCG
This sequence comes from uncultured Oscillospiraceae bacterium, assembly GCA_944385455.1. Classification (GTDB taxonomy): domain Bacteria; phylum Bacillota; class Clostridia; order Oscillospirales; family Oscillospiraceae; genus Oscillibacter. The sequence continues at coordinate 10,221 of CALWXI010000232.1, forward strand.
CAAGGTCTCCCATAATGTGAAGGACCTGATGCGCGCGCTGCTGGAAAACGATCTCCCCGCCGAGGGCTTCTGCTTCGATACGGCTCTGGCGGCGTACCTGCTGGACGCCACTGCGGGGAGCTACGACCTTCCCCGGCTGTTCGTCTCCTATTATAACGAGGAGCTGCCCAAGTCCCTCTATCTGGAGCCGGAGGCCTTCTCCCCCCTGGGGGATCCCCTCCAGGCGGAAGCGGCGTTCCACAGCCATACCGCCGCAGTGGAGGCGCTCTATGGAACCCTGGCGCCGCAGCTGCGGGAGAAGGGCCTGCGGGAGCTTTTTGAGACGGCGGAGCTGCCCCTCTGCCGGGTGCTGGCGGAGATGGAGTGCGCCGGCTGCCGTGTGGACCGGAGTGCGCTGGCCGCCTTTGGGGAGATGCTCTCCGGCCGCATCGCGGAGCGGGAGTCGGCCATCTACGCCATGGCGGGGGAGGAATTCAACATCAATTCCCCCAAGCAGCTGGGCCAGATCCTCTTTGAAAAGCTGGGCCTGCCTCACGGGAAGAAGACGAAAACCGGATGGTCCACCAATGCCGACGTGCTGGAAAAGCTCCGTTATGAGGCTCCCATCGTGGGAGCGGTGCTGGAGTACCGGCAGTACGCCAAGCTGAAATCCACCTATGCCGACGGATTGCTGAAGGCCCTGGATCCGGACGGCCGGGTGCGGACCTCTTTCCAGATGACCGTCACCGCCACCGGGCGGCTGAGCTCCGCGGAGCCGAATCTCCAGAACATCCCCACCCGGACGGATCTGGGCAGCGAGATCCGGAAAATGTTCATCCCCGCCGAAGGCTGCGTCCTGGTGGATGCGGACTACTCCCAGATTGAGCTGCGGCTCCTGGCCCACATCTCCGGAGACGCAGCCATGCAGCAGGCGTTTTTGTCGGGGCAGGACATCCACACCGCCACCGCCGCCCAGGTGTTTCATGTTGCGCCGGAGGATGTGACCGCAGACATGCGCCGCAGCGCCAAGGCGGTGAACTTCGGCATCGTCTACGGCATCTCCGCCTTCTCCCTGAGCCAGGACATCGGCGTCAGCGTGGCGGAGGCCAAGGCGTATATGGAGGCGTATTTCGCCACCTTTCCCGGCGTGCGCCGGTATATGGACGAGGTGGTGGAGACCGCCCGGGAGCGGGGCTATGTGGAGACGCTTTTCCACCGCCGCCGGGACCTTCCGGAGCTGACCTCCTCCAACTTCAATCTCCGCGCCTTCGGGGAGCGGGTGGCGCTGAACATGCCCATCCAGGGCACGGCGGCGGACATCATGAAGCTGGCCATGATCGCTGTGTGGAAGCGGCTGCGGGCGGAGAAGCCGGATGCCCGGCTGGTGCTCCAGGTCCACGATGAGCTGATTGTGGAATGCCCGGAGGAGGACGCCCCGGCGGTGGCCGGGCTTCTGGCAGAGGAGATGGAGCATGTGGCTTCCCTCTCCGTCCCTCTGACGGCGGACGCTCACTGGGGCAGAAACTGGCTGGAGGCCAAAGGATGAAGGGCGGCGGGGCCGTCAGCGCGGACAGGCCCTCCGGCGGGGGCAAGCTGCAGCGGCCGCTGGTGATTTTGCTGGGTGTGGCGGGAGTGTCGCTGTCCGCTGTGTTCACCCGGTGGTCCACGGCGCCGGCCCTGGTGCTGGCGCTGTACCGGATGGCTCTGTCCGCCGCGCTGATGGCTGTCCCGGCTCTGACGCGGCGGCGGGACCTGGCGTCGGTGACCCGGCGGGACGCGGCGCTGTGCCTGCTCAGCGGCTGCTTCCTGGGCCTTCATTTCACCGCCTACTTTGCCGCCCTGGAGCGGACATCCATCGCTGCGGCTGTGGTGCTGGTGGATACGGAGGTGCTGTTCGTGGCCCTGGTATCTGCCGCGGTGCTGGGCCAGCGGCTGCGCAGGCGCGCCTGGGCGGCGGTGGCCCTGGCCTTCGGCGGCGCGGCGGTGGTGGCTCTGGAGGGAAGCGGAGCCGGCGATACCCTTTCGGGGAATTTCATCGCCCTCGCCGGTGCCGCCGCCATGGCGGTATATACCATGATCGGCGCGGTGTGCCGCCGAAAGCTGTCCACGGAAGCGTATACCTTTCTGGTGTACCTGGCCGCGGCGGCGTTCCTGCTGGCGGCAGCTCTGATGGGCGGTATGCCCCTGACGGGCCACGGTCCGGTCAACGGGTGGACGGCCCTGGGGATGGCGGTGTGCTGCACCCTGCTGGGGCACAACGTGTTCAGCTGGGGACTGAGGTACCTGCCCGCGGCGTTCATCGCCACGGCCAAGCTGCTGGAGCCGGTGCTGGCTTCGGTGTGGGGCCTGCTGCTCTTCGGAGAGCGGCCCGGTGCCTTGACCCTTGCGGGAGGCGCCGCCGTGCTGGGCGGCATCGCCCTGTATACATGCGCCTTCGCGGAGGCGGAAAGGAAGATGAAATGAGCGAGAAACTGCACGTGCGGATCGTGCCCATGACCGCCGATCACCTGGACGAGGTGGCGGAGCTGGAGCGGATCTGCTTTTCCACCCCCTGGTCCCGGAACATGCTGGCCGAGGAGCTGGACAACGCCCTCTCCGCCTTTTTGGTGGCTCTGGATGACAGCGGCCGGGTGGTTGGCTACGCCGGGCTCCAGGTGGTGCTGGACGAGGGCTATATCACCAACATCGCTGTGCGGCCGGAATGCCGCCGGCAGGGTGTGGCGGCCAAGCTGCTGCAGGTCTTTCTGGACTTTGCGGCGGGCAATCGGCTGGCCTTTTTGACCCTGGAGGTCCGGGCTTCCAATTACGACGCCATCGCCCTCTACGGCAGCCGGGGCTTCCGCAGCGCGGGCCGCCGGAAAAACTATTATGAGCATCCCAGGGAGGATGCCATCATCATGACAAAGGAGTTTGCAAATGGAACTGAGGATGCCGACACCGGCACAGCTGGAGACCGTGTACGCAGTTGATCTGAAGCCCTCGTTCCCCCCCTCGGAGCTCAAGCCCCTGCGGGCCATCCGGGAGATGTGGGAAGAGGGGAGCTATGCCCCCTGGTGCCTCTTTGACGGGGATGACATCGCGGGGGAGTGTTTTTTGTGGCGGGGACGGCCGGGCTTCGTGCTGCTGGACTATCTGTGTGTTTCCGTCCATCGCCGCAATGGCGGACTGGGGGCGCTGCTTTTGCAGAAAATGCGGGAGCAGGAGACGGACGCCGTGATCCTGGCGGAGACCGAGGCCCCCGTTCATGCTCCGGACCCGGACATGGCACGGCGGCGCCTGGATTTTTATCTGCGCAACGGCGCCAAGATTGCCGCCTACGATACAGAGATCTTCGGCGCCCATTATCAGACCCTTTACTGGTCGGAGCGGCCGGTGGAGGACCAGCGGATCCTGGGTGAGCACCGGTTCATCTATGAAAACCGCTTCTCCCCTGCCCAGTATGCCCGTCATATCCACATCCCCCGGGACACTGACGCCGGTCCGCCGGTGCAGGTGGCGTGGGAAGAGTAAGAAGGAGAGAGTATGAAGATACTGGCCTTTGAATCCTCCTGCGACGAGACCGCCGTGGCGGTGGTGGAGGACGGGCGGCGGATTCTCTCCGACGCCATCGCCTCTCAGGTGGACATCCATGCCCTTTACGGCGGCGTGGTGCCGGAGATCGCCTCCCGCAAGCATGTGGAGGTCATCGCCGCCCTGACGGAGCAGGCGCTGCGGGAGGCGAACTGTACCCGCGCCGATATCGATGCTGTGGCGGTGACCTATGCACCGGGCCTCATCGGCGCGGTGCTGGTGGGGCTGAGCTTTGCAAAGTCCGTGGCCTTCGCTCTGGGAGTGCCGCTGATCCCGGTGCACCATATCCGGGGCCACATTGCCGCCAACTATCTGGCCTTCCCGGAGTTGGAGCCGCCCCTCCTGGCGCTGGCTATTTCCGGCGGCAATACGCTGATCGTGGATGTGCGGGACTATACGGATATGGAGATTCTGGGAGCTACCCGAGACGACGCGGCAGGGGAGTGCTTCGACAAGGCGGCCCGGGTGCTGGGACTGCCGTATCCCGGCGGGAAGCCTATGGACGAGCTGGCGCAGGGAAGTGCCGGCGGCGTCTATCAGCTGCCCCATGCCCATGTGGAGGGAGCACCGCTGGATATGAGCTTTTCCGGTCTCAAAACCGCTGTGGTGAATCTGGCCCATCATGCCCAGCAGGTGGGGCAGGAGCTGGACCGGGCGGCCCTGGCCCGGGACTTCGCCCAGGCCGTCAGCGATACCCTGGTGCCCCGGGTCCTGGAAGCTGTCCGCCAGACGGGGCGGAAGGCCGTGGCCGCCGCCGGCGGTGTGGCGGCAAACTCCATCATTCGGGGCGATCTGGAGCGTGCCTGCGCGGCGGAGGGGTGCAAACTGTATCTCCCGCCTCTGCGGCTCTGCGGAGACAACGGCGCCATGATCGGTGCTCAGGGGTACTATGAGTACCTGGCGGGGCATACGGCGGGGATGGATTTGAACGCCTATGCCACCCGGGATATTGGAATGTGAGAAAAAGCGGCCGTTGAGCGGTCGCTTTTTTCTGCCCTGAGATGCATATCGACAGCTCCTAAAATTGAATGTAAAGTGATCGGACTTGCTTTTTATGAAAGAGAGGGAAAAAGAGAAGGCAAATAAGGTCCTGTCCAGCAAAAAATGACGGAGAAAACAGAGAAAAAAGGAAAGATGAAGATTTTATGTAAATAAAAAGGGGAGAGGACAAAAGGAGGAAAACTAGGTTTCAGAAGATTCAAAAAAATAACAAAATCTTTTGAAGTGATTGCAGTACAATGAAAACGAGAGTGTTGAAAACCTTGTGGAGAATGTGAATAACTCCTTGTAGAAGGGTTGGGGGCTTATAGAATTATGTCGATTTGAAGGGAGTGAGGCGGGCGGCGGAAAATCAAAAAATATCTGTCAAAGGGAAAACTTTTGACGAAATCTCTTTTGAAATTTCAGCGCTTTTTTCGTTTGGACAGAGGAAAATTCGACAGGAATCGTGTCAAGCAGACAAAAGAAACAAAATAATATTGCATGAAAACTTGCAATATTACGATTAGTAATATCCGGGTGGAGCGTATACTGCAGCGCGGTGTGTGAATTGGTGTTGACGTGCAGAGGAACATATGATATAATAACACCTGCTTGTGGTGCAAACCACGGTATTTGCTAGTGTAGCTCAGTCGGTAGAGCAGCTGATTCGTAATCAGCAGGTCAGGTGTTCGAGTCACCCCACTAGCTCCACAGGGCGCCCCGAAAACGATTGTTTGCGGGGCGTTTTGCTATGTAAAAAGTTTTGGTTTTTTGAGACGGCGGAGTGGCGGCAAGTTAGAGACCCACACGCAGACCCACACGGGCGAAAAAACGCAGCGCACCGGCAGGGAAGTTCGACTTCCCAACCGGTGCGCTGTGCTGTTTGTTTCTGCCTGTTCTTACCGCACCTGCGCCATGAGGCTGCCCATGGTCTGCGCCGCCTCGTCCTGCTTCTGGCGGGTGGTGTGGGTGTAGGTCCGCAGGGTGAATCCGGCGTCGTAGTGCCCCAGCATGGCAGAGACAGTCTTGATGTCCACCCCGTTTTGAAGAGCCAGCGTAGCGAAAGTGTGCCGGAGATCATGGAAGCGGAGGTGCTCCAGCCCGGCGTCCTTGAGGATGCGCTGGTGGAGGGTGGCCACGGAGTCCGGGTGGTACATGGCCCCGGTGCGGGAGGAGGGGAATAGCCAGGGGTTGCCCGGATGCTTGGCGTGTTCTCTCACCAGCAGCTCCACCGCTTCCTGTGGGATGGAGATCTGGCGGACGGAGTTCTCCGTTTTGGGGCGGGCCACGATGAGACGATTGTTTTCGTCCTTCGTTGCTTGTTTGCTGACGGAGATAGTTTTTCCTGTGATATTCAGGTCCTCCCACCGCAGGGCCACCAGTTCACCTTTGCGGATGCCGCTGACCAACTCCAGATAGAACATAGCCAGGGAATTCCGCCGTTCCGCCGCGTCCAAGTAAGCTTTCAGGTCCTCAGGACGGAGCGTTTTCATCTCCTGGTGCGTGGCTTTTGGCACCACGCACCCGTCGGCAGGATTGCGGATCAGCAGCCGTTCCTTCACCGCCCGGTCCAAGGCGCTGTGGAGCATGGTGTGGACGCCCCGCACGGTGGAGCCGCTGAGACCCGGTTTCTTTTTCTTCTGCTGTTCCCGCGTTCGTCCGTTCTCCAGCAGGTCCTTGTACAGTTTCTGAATCTCCCGGCTGGTGAGCTTGTTCAGCTTGATGGCCCCGATGCGGGGAGCGGTGTACTGCTCGATCCCGCGCCGGTAGTACCCTGCCGTGGAAGGCCGGATGCTGGGCTTTGCATACAGTTCGAACCACAGCCGCAGCCACTCCGCCACCGTGTACTCTCCGGAGCGGGAGACGTCCAGTTGCTGGCTTTCTGCAATCGCTACGGACAGTTTGGATTTCACCTCCGCCTGGGTTTTGCCCAGCACGTTCTTGATGATCCGTTTGCCGTCCTGATCGTATCCGGCGGTGTACCGGCCCTCCCAGCGGCCGTCCTTGCGCTTACGGATGTTTCCTTCTCCGTTGGCCCGTCGCTTCGCCATCACTCACCCCTCCTTTGCTGAAGGGCCTCGCAGGCCCGCTGCTCTTCCTCATCGTCGAAGGAGTAGGAGGGAGCCAGTTCCGCCGCGATGCCCAGGCCTAGTTTCAATCCAGAGAGGAAACTTTCCAGGGAGACCTCCTCCCGCAGTTCATTCTCCAGGTCCGCCAGCTTCAGCAGCTGTTCCTGCCCTCGCCGGTCCATTTTCTGATGGAGTTCCTGCTCAACCTCCCTGATCTGTTTTCTGACCTCCCAGCACGCTGGCTCCTTGCAGAACCGCTGATGCAGGGCCATCATGTAGTCCTTCATGCGCATCGCCTCCTATTCAGCGACACACAATACCCCAATTCAGGGAGAATAGCCAGGGGTAAACCAACGAGTTATCAGAAA
>CALWXI010000233.1 GCA_944385455.1 uncultured Oscillospiraceae bacterium
GCCCTCTGCGTGAAGGCCGCCTTCATCTCCTGATAGATCTCTTCCGCGCTTCTCACCCGCGTCCTCCTCTCACATCCGCACTTCCAGGTCCGCCTGGAGGGCCCGGCCCTCCCAGACAAGCGTCACATGCACGTCCGCCGTGCCGCCCCGGTCCGTCAGCTCCACCGCCTCCACGGCGAGGTCCATGTCCGCCAGGGCCTCCGCCACATACTGCTTGGCGGCGGTCCCCCGGGCCCCGGGGGACAGGCGGCCCAGCTGCCAGAGGCGGCTGCCCAGGTCCGGCCGGAAGGGAAAGGCCCCCCGCCGGGCGGTGAGGCGGAAGCGCACCTGCTCCAGCACCGCCTCCGCGCCCTCCGCCCGGACCACGCCGCCGGTGCCGTCCGGCACATAATCCCCGTGCCGCAGCGCCAGCTCCGTCATTCCAGCACGCCCCCTTCCCCGCAGGTACAGGGCTTGTAATCCTGCCCGTTGATCACCAGCCTGCCCCAGAGCTCCACGGTGTCCCCCCGGATCTCCACGGCGCCGCCGGAGCGCAGGCGGATCTCCGCGCCCCCGGGCCCCTGGATGGCGACCTCCCCGGGCGCCAGGTCCGCGGGAAGATTCTGCACGGCCCCGGCCACGCACTGCTCCCGGCCGCCGGGCCCGCCCTTGATCACCAGCACCGCCTGGCCGCTGGACGGCGCCCAGGCGTAGCCCCCGGGGCCGCACACCGGCAGCGCCCGGACCTCTCCCCGGGTCAGCACGCCCGCGCTGCCCCCGGCAATGGTGGTGACGCCCAGATCGGCGTCGGCGGTGGGGGCGGCGGGGCGGGTCTGTTTGGAAATCCACATCTCGCTCCATCTCCTTCATCGTCAGTGTGGCGGAGGCTCCGGCGCCGGAGGAGAATACGTTTTCCTCCTCCTCCACCCGGAAGCGGCCGGAAAGGCCCATCCGCTCCAGGTCCAGATCCACCACGTCGTCCGGGAAGGCCCGGAACACGCCGGGCAGCCGCAGCGTCACGGTCTTCTCCTCCGCCCGGGACTGGGCGATCTGGTATTCCCCGGTGTAGCGCATGGCGTCCCAGGTGCTCTGGCCGGGGGTGTAGACCACCCGGCGGCACTGGCCGCCCTTTGCGATCATGTCCTCGTTGCAGACGCTGTAGGCGGCGCTGCGGGTCTTGTCGATGACCAGCACCTCCGTCAGCACGCCGTAGTGGTCCTCCCGCAGGGTGCAGGAGAGGACGGCGTCCCCCTCCCCCACCCGCAGGCGCGTTCCGGCGCGCCGGGGCGCGGCCAGGAGCTTCCCGTCCCGGGCAAAGCGCGGGGAGAAGCCCCCGTAGGTCCGGCAGAAGCCCTCCAGAGCCTTCCACTGGCTGGACCCCGCCGCCACGGTGTAGACGCTGCTTGCCCGCACGTCCGCCGTCTCGGCGCAGGTGATGCCGTAGGGGGTGACATGGCAGCGGACGATCTCCGCCAGGGTGGCCCCCTGATACGTCACCGGCCGGGACTCGTTGTCCAGCAGCCGGGCGGCGTAGCCCCGGCCCAGCACGGTGGCGGTGAGGCCGCCGCTGCCGAAGTCCACGGTGTACTCGTCCACGATCCCCCGGAGCATGGTCTCCCCGTCCCGGATCACGGCGAAGCCCGCCGCCTTGCGGAGCGTGTCCGCCATGTCGGGCCGGTAGGGCACGGTCATGGAGTAGCTGTCGCAGGGCACCGTGCCGGTGTGGACCACGGTCCAGGCCACCGGCTCGGGCAGGTCGAAGACGCGGTGGTCGCAGGTAAAGATCCGTCCGGTCATCATAGGGGGATCCGCACCCTGTCGCCGGGGTGGATCAGGTTGGGGTTCTTGATGCCGGGGTTGGCGGCCAGGATGTCCGCCAGCGCCGCGCCGTACCGCTGCCCGATGCCCCACAGGGTATCTCCTTTCTTCACAGTGTAGACCGTCTCCGTCTCCCCGGCGGAAACGGCGGAGCCTCCGGTCCAGGGGGCGGTGCCGCCGTCGTCGTTTTCCGTGAGGTCTCCCCGGTAGCCGGTCCAGTCCTCCCAGAACGTGAAGGTGTAGCGCACATAGTCCGGCAGCGGCTCCTCCGCCGCCTGGAGCTCCACGAAGTAGGCCTGCTCCGCGGGCCACACGGGGTGGATCAGCAGTCCCGGCCCCTCCTCACGGAACACCTCCGCCAGGCGCAGGAACTCCTCATACGCCCCCTCTCCGGCAAACACCCCCTCGCCCCGCATCACCCGGTAGGCGCCGCCCAGCTCCTGCATGACGCAGCCGCCGCCGGGCACCGGCAGCGCGGCCACCCGCCGCCGGTACTCCACGGTGTAGGCCTCCGGATTGTGGGGCCAGGTGTAATCCTTGAATCGCATGGGCGCAAGCAGCATGCCCCCGCCTCCTCTCAGTAAAGCTCAAACCCGCCGTCATAGCGGCGGGCGTCCCTCTGGAACAGCCGGGACAGCGCCCCGGCGTCCACCGGCGCGGAGGACGCGGGCCGCACCAGCTCCACCACGGACCGCACGCTCCCCGCTCCCCCGCCGTCTCCGGCGGAGTGGACCGCGCCGCCCGAAGCGGAGGGATCCGCCCCCCCGCCCGGCGCTCCGGCGCGCCGGAACGCCCGCGCCGGGAGGGACCGGACCCGCTCCGCCCGCCCCGCGGCCTGTCCGGCCGGCGTGCCGAACGCCCCGCCGGGGCGACGGGCCTTCCCGCCGGAAAACAGC
>CALWXI010000234.1 GCA_944385455.1 uncultured Oscillospiraceae bacterium
CTGCTCTTTGACGCGGACGATACCCTCTTTGACTTTCCGAAGGCCTCCGCCCGGGCCTTTTCCGCCATGTGCCGGAAGCACTGCATCCCCGACACCCAGGAGGTCTATCAGACCTACCACCAGATCAATCTGGAACTTTGGGCCGCCTTTGACCGCGGCGAGGTCTCCAAGGAATTCGTGACCCTGGAACGCTATGTCCGTTTTCTCCAGGCGTTGGGACTAGAGCGGGACGCAGCCGCCTGCAACCGAGACTATCTGGCGTCCCTGGGTCAGGGCGTTTACCCCCTGCCTCATGCCGAGTCCGTCTGCCGCACCCTGGCACAAAGAGGGCACCGCATGTATATCGTCACCAACGCAGTGGCTTCCGTTCAGCAGAGCCGTCTGCGCAACAGCGTGTTTGCCGGGCTGTTCCTGGACGCGTTCATCTCGGAAGAGGCCGGCGCTTCCAAACCGGACCCGGCCTATTATGCCTATGTCCGCAGCCGGGTGCCCGGTATGGACGCATCCAACACACTGGTCATCGGGGACTCCCTGACCACAGATATCCAGGGAGCCAACAACGCCGGACTTCCCTGCTGCTGGTTCAATCCCCGGGGGAAGGAGCGGCCGGAGCACCTGCGTGTGGACTACGAGATCCGGGACCTCCGGGAACTGCTGGACATCGTATAAACAAACAGCGGAGACGGGAAATCCCCGCCTCCGCTGTTTCTCTCCATCGCCGGGCCGTCCTCCGGTCACAGTCCGGCTGCAAACCGGCGTGCCTGTTCCAGTAAAACGGCACGGTCATTGGGCAGCCACTGCTCCACCACGCCGTCCAAAAGCATCTCCAGGCAATGCCCCACTGCCGGCCCTTCCAGACCAAGCTCCATGATATCATTTCCCTTTACCGCCAGGTCCCGCAGAGAAACACAGGCCCGCGCTGCCAGCACCCGCTCCAGCACCGCCTCCACCCGCCGCAGCTCCTCCTGCCGGCCTCGGAAAGCCGGAGCCTGGGCCAGATTGTCCGCTCGTTTCACTGCCAGCAGACGCCGCAGCTGTTCCTCTCCCAGCTGCCGCAGCACCCGGCACACCGCCCGCTCCTCCGGCGGGATCCCGCGGTCATGCCATTCCACCAGCTGCACCACAGTCTCCCGCAGCCGTCCGGAACATTTGAGGCGGCGGAGCATTTGGTCCGCCATTTCCCGGCCGGCAGCCTGGTGGCCCCGAAAATGCCCGCAGCCATCGGTCCCCAGAACGAACACCCGTGGCTTGCCGATATCATGGAGCAGCATGGCGCAGCGCAGCTCTGTCTCCGGCGGCACTGCTGCCAGCGCATGGATCGTATGTTCCCAGACATCATAGCAGTGATGGCGATTGCGCTGGTCAAACCCCACCATGGGCAGGATCTCCGGCCAGAACACCCCCGGCACATCGGGAAACTCCCTCAGCACCGCGGAGGCATGCTTCCCGGTCAGAACGCCCCACAGCTCTGCCTGGATCCGCTCCGGAGCGATCTCCTCCAGCAGGCCCCGGCAGCGGTGTATCGCCGCCGCAGTGTCCGGATGGATGGAAAATCCCAAAACGGAGGCGAAGCGCAGTCCCCGCAGCATCCGCAGCGCGTCCTCTTCGAACCGCCGCTCCGGTTCTCCCACGCACCGCAGCACAGCCCGCTCCAGATCCGCTCTGCCGCCGAAGGGGTCCCGCAGCATCCCTCGCAGATCCATCGCCACGGCATTGACGGTAAAATCCCGGCGGCGCAGATCCTCTTCCAGAGAAGGCGTGAAGGTGACCTGCTCCGGCCGCCGGTGATCCCGATAGATGCCATCCACCCGGTAGGTGGTGATCTCCACCGCTTCCCGCCCGCTCCCCACGGTCACCGTGCCGTGTCGCAATCCGGTGGGGCGGGCATCCGCGCCAAAGAGGGCCAGGGTCTGCTCCGGAAGCGCGCTGGTGGTGACATCCCAATCCGCCGGACACCGGTCCAGCAGCAGATCCCGCACACAGCCGCCCACGCACCACGCCTCAAACCCGGCATTTTCCAGCCGTGTCAGCACGCCGCGCACAAATTCCGGCAGCATTCCCATGGTTCTCCCCTCCTTTCGGTTGCTTTTTTCATCCCTGTGTACTATAATAATGGGCGCAAAATCCCGCTGCGCCCTCCGGCATGCCGGTGAAATACCGCATCTTCCGCCGGAGCGGCCTTGTCCGGCGCGGGGCTCCCTTGCAGCATTTTTTGATCAGATATGACGATTATACACCGTTTTCCCCGTTTCTGCAACGCGGAAAGCCGTTTTGAAAGGAAGTCCGTTTTCATGATGAACAATCCCAACCCCATCCGTGATTACCTGCTGCCAGGCAAGCGGGTCCATCTGGTGGGTATCGGCGGCGTGTCCATGTGTCCTCTTGCAGAGGTGCTGCAGGGCATGGGCCTGACAGTGCAGGGCTCCGACATGGCCGAAAGCGCCACGGTGGAGCATCTGCGGGCCAAGGGTATCTCCGTGGCCATTGGCCACAACGCCGAAAATCTGGGGGACTGCGACTTCGTGGTCCGTACCGCCGCCGTCCATGACAGCAATCCCGAGATCGCCGGTGCCGTGGCCCGGGGCATCCCCGTCTACGAGCGCGCCCAGGCCTGGGGCGCCATCATGCAGCACTATCCCAATGCCCTGTGCGTATCCGGCACTCACGGCAAAACCACCACCACCTCCATGTGCACCCATATCTTCATGGCCGCTCAGGCCGACCCCACGGTGATGATCGGCGGCACGCTGCCCCTGCTCCACTCCGGCTACCGGGTGGGACAGGGCGATACCATCATTCTGGAGTCCTGCGAATACTGCAACAGCTTCCTGTCCTTTTACCCCACCGTAGCGGTAATCCTGAACGTGGAAGCCGATCACCTGGACTTTTTCAAAGATCTCCAGGATATTGAGCGGTCCTTCCGCCGCTTCGCCCAGCTGGTTCCCACCGCGGGGCACGTCATCGTCAACGCCGATAACGCCGGAGCCATGGAATCCGTCTCCGGCCTGGACCATCCGGTGTTCACCTTCGGACTGGAGCATTCCGCGGACTGCACGGCAGCCAATCTGACGGAAGCCGGGAGCGCTCCGGAGTTCGATATCCTGATCCATGGGGAGTTTTATGCCCATGCGGCCCTCCACGTCTACGGACGGCACAACATCCTCAACGCCCTTGCCGCCGCCGCGGCCGCCTATGTGCTGGGCATCCCCGGCAAGGCGGTGGAGGAGGGCCTTGCCGCCTTCACCGGCGCTGGACGCCGCTTTGAATATAAGGGCACCTTCAACGGCGCCCGGATCTATGACGACTACGCCCATCATCCCGACGAGCTCCACGCCCTGCTGACCACCGCCCGCACGCTGGGCTATCAGCGGGTGGTGGTAGCCTTCCAGCCTCACACCTACACCCGCACCGCCAAGCTCTTCGACCGGTTCGTGGAAGAACTGCGGCAGGCAGACGTGGCGGTGGTGGCGGAGATCTACGCCGCCCGGGAGCAGAATACCCTGGGCATCTCCTCGGCGGATCTGTGCCGCAACATCCCCGGCTCCGTGTACTGCTCCACGCTGGACAAGGTGGCCGCCCGGCTGCGGGAGATCGCCCGCCCCGGGGACCTGATCCTCACCGTGGGCGCGGGAGACATCTACCGTGCCGGCGAAAAGCTGCTGGACGGGAGGTAAACAGCATGGATATCTCTCCCCTGTATCACAATACCCGCCCGGAGGGTCCGCTGCTGCCGCAAGAGGAAGCGGCCTTCGACATGCTGGAGCGCTTGGGCATCGGCTATGACCGGGTCTCCAGCGACCCGGCGGACAACATGGAAAAATGCGCCGCCGTGGCGGATGTGCTGGGCATGCCCATCTGCAAGAATCTCTTTTTATGCAACCGGCAGAAAACACAGTTCTACCTGCTGTGCATGGGGCCGGACAAGCCCTTCCACACCAAGGATCTCAGCCGCCAGATCGGTTCAGCCCGCCTCTCCTTCGCGCCGGAAGAAGCCCTGTGGGAACTGCTGCACTGCACGCCCGGCTCCGCCACCATCCTGGGACTGATGCATGACCACGATCACGCCGTGCGCCTTTTGATGGAACGGAAGGTCTACGAGGCGGAATACCTCTCCTGTCACCCCTGCATCTGCACCAGCAGCCTGAAGCTGAAAACCGCTGACATCCTCCAGCGGTTTTTGCCAGAGACCGGCCACACCGTCACAGTGGTGGATCTCCCGGACTGAAACGTCCCATTCCGCAAAAAGATCCCGGTACGCGGCTTGCGCACCGGGATCTTCCTCTTATCTCTTCTCATTCCCGGACCGTGCCGTCGGCGTGGAACACCGGCAGCGGCGCCAGGAAGCGGATATCCTCCCGCTTCTGGGCATCGCCCTCCGCCAGGACCGCCACCTTGCCGGTCACGATGCCGCCGGCCTTTTCCACCAGGGCCTCCATGGCCCGGAGGGAACCGCCGGTGGAGATCACATCGTCCATCAGCAGCACCCGCTTGCCGCGCAGCAGGTCCGCGTCATCCCGGCCCAGGTAGAGCCGCTGGGCGCCGGAGGTGGTGATGGAGTGGTCCTCCACATAAATGGGGTCGGGCATATAGGCCTTGGGAACCTTCCGCGCCACAAAGTACTTGGCCGCGCCGGACTGCCGGGCCATCTCATGGATCAGGGGGATGCTCTTGGCCTCCGCCGTGAAAAGATAGTCATAGCTGTCCGCCGGGACCAGCTTCAAAAGCTCCCGGGCACAGGCCTCCGTGAGCTCCGCGTCGCCAAAGCAGATGAACGCGCCGATATACAGATCGTCCGTGACCTTGCAGATGGGCAGCTCCCGCTTCAGGCCTGCCACCGTGATCGGATAGGTATGCATCAATATGCCCTCCCTCAAAATTTCCACACAGGGAATCTGTGCACTCCTTCTCAATTATACCGGCTGAGACGCAAAAGTCAAGCCGCCCCGCCGGTGCAAAGCGGCGCCCAAGGTCAAAGCATTTCCTCCAGACTGTACGCATACAGCTTTCCCAGGGGCTCTTTTTCCCGGGCGGCCACGCCTGCCGCATATCCCGGAAAGGTGCGTACCTCATCATAGCGCTCTCCAGGCTGCAGCGGCGTCTCTCCCCGCATCATGGTGCTCACGCCCGTGCCGGTGCGCTTGGTCCTGGCCTCCCGGCGCACCCAGCACTGAAAAAACGCCTCCTCCGTATCCACCCCCGCCAGACGGCGCATGGTCCGCAGGGAGACGGGGCGGATGCGCTCGATGTCCACCCCCAGCGGCGCGTCCCCCAGTCCCACCAGCACAGCGCCTCCGGTGTGGCTGAGATTGAAGTGGATCTCCGGATGCTCCGGAAAGAAGGGCTTCCCATAAGCGCCCTTCGCCACCTCCGGCAGATGGCGCAGTCCACAGCGCTGCCGCAGGGCCAGCAGCAGCAGCGTGTAGGCGCAAAGCGGCTCCCGCCGCCTCTCCTCCGCTTTCATGGCCAGCACCCTCGCCCGCCGCTCTTCAGGGAGCAGGGCCAGCATGACCGCCGCCTCCCGTTCTGTCAGCGGACGTTCCAGCCGGGCGGTCCACAATTCCACAGCCATCACGCTCCCTCCTTCCTGTTTTTTTATTGTATCGGCTCCCACATCCCCTGTAAAGCGGGCAGACCTCCAAAGTTTTTTAAAAAATTTGTGAAAAAAAAGAGGAAATCCAGGATTGGCGGGGTATATTTAATTGCTGACATGTAAAAGCAATCGTTTTTTCGGTATGATTGGCAAACGATGCGGCAAAACTGAGCGAAAGGAGGGGCTTCGGCTATGGCTTTCCCCCAAAGCTTTATGGACGAGCTGATCGCCCGCTGCGACATTGTGGACGTGGTCAGCGGGTACGTGCAGCTGACGCGGAGGGGGGCCAATCTCTTCGGCCTGTGCCCCTTCCACAGTGAAAAGACCGGCTCGTTCTCCGTCTCTCCGGATAAGCAGATCTATTACTGCTTCGGCTGCAAACGGGGCGGCGGCGTGGTGAATTTCATCATGGAGGAGGAGAACCTCTCCTTTCCGGAGGCGGTACGTTTTCTGGCCAAGCGGGCCGGCATGGAAGTGCCGGAAGAGGACGGCGACCGGGAGGCCGGGCGCCGACGCCAGCGCCTGCTGGACCTGAACCGGGACGCCGCCCGGTTTTACTATCAGCTCCTCCAGCGGCCGGAGGGCGGGGCCGTGCGGGCGTATCTGGCCCGCCGGAAAATCACCCGGCAGACGGCGGTGCGCTTCGGCATGGGGGCCTCCGCCGACGCGTGGGACACTCTGCTCACCGCCATGCTCCGCAAGGGCTACACCAAAACGGAGCTGCTGGACGCAGGTCTGGTGGTCCAGAACCGCAACGGCGGACTGTACGACAAGTTCCGCAACCGTCTCATGCTCCCGGTGGTGGACACCCGGGGAGACGTGGTAGCCTTCGGCAGCCGCGTGCTGGACGGCTCGGAACCCAAGTACATGAACTCTCCGGAGACACCGGTATACAGCAAGCGCCGGGTGCTTTACGGCCTGAATCTGGCCAAAAAGACCAAGCGGCCCAACATCATCCTCTGCGAGGGGAACCTGGACATCGTGACGCTGCACCAGGCCGGCTTCGACAACGCCGTGGCCTCCATGGGCACCGCGCTGACCGTGGAGCAGACCCGGCTCCTCTCCCGTTTCACCAAGGAACTGGTCCTCTGTTACGACAACGACAACGCCGGCAGGACCGCCACGGAGCGGGCGCTGGAGATCCTGCGCAATTCCGAATTTTCCGTGAAGGTCCTCCAGCTGCCCCGGCGGCTGGTGGACGGCGTCTACGTCAAGCAGGATGCCGACGATTTCATCAAGTACCAGGGCGCCGACGCCTTTGAGCGGCTGCTCTCCGGCAGCGAGAACGGCGTGGAGTTCCGGATGGCCCAGGTGGCCGGCAAATACGACCTCTCCAGCGATGAGTCCCGGGTACACTACTGCGAGGAGATCAGCGACCTTCTGGCCGGCCTTCCCAGCGCGGTGGAGCGGGAGATCTACACCGCCCGGGCCGCTGAAACCGCCCGGATTACTCCCGAGGCCATGCGTCTGGAAGTGGAACGGGCCTTGAAGCGGCTCTCTGCCAGACAGCGGCGGGCCCAGGCCCGCCGGGATCTGAATCCCGCCGTTCAGCTCCAGCCCAAGGAGCGCTCCCTGCACTATGCCAACCTGCATTCCGCCCGGGCGGAGGAAGGCGTGATCCGTCTGCTGCTGCTGGATGAAAACAGCTTCGGTCCGTCTCCGCCTCTGGACGAATCCCAGTTTTCCTCCCCTCTGCTGGGCCGCGTGTTCACGCTGCTCTGGCAGGCCCGGGAGGCGGGCCGCTCCGTGACCCTATCGTCCCTGACCGGGGAGCTGTCCCCGGATGAGATGAGCCACATCACCGCCATCTGCCAGCAGCCGGAATCCACCCGGAATGCCGGCCAGGCGCTGGCGGACTACATACGCATCATCCGCTCGGAAGCGGAGAAACGCACCGGCGGCGGGCAGGTGGACCCGCTGCTGGCGGCAACAGAAAAATACAAAGATAAAAAGTGAGGAAAGCAGCATGGCGAAAGATTTGGAACAGATGACCCCCGCAGAGCTGAAGGCGCAGGCGGACGCCATTTTGAGCGCCGCGGACGCGGCGGAGGCCGCAGAAAAACAGGAGACGCCGGCTGCCAGACCCGCCAAGAAGTCTGTCCGGAAAAAGGCCGCGGACCCGGCGGAGCCCGCTCCCGTCATGACCGACGAGGAGGCCCGTAAGGCAGGGATCCTCCGGCTGGACGACAAGCAGGTGGCCGCGCTGCCCGCCGCCGCCTGGCTCTCCGGCAATGAGAAGCTCCGGGAACTGTTGGCCAAGGGCAGGAAAAAGGGCAAGCTGGACTCCGGTGAGCTGATGGAGGCCGTGGACGATCTGAATCTGGAAAGCGACCAGATGGACCAGCTCTACGACTCTCTGGAGGCTCTGAACATCGACATCAGCTCCAGCGAGGACCTGCTGCCCGACGATCTGCCCGAGGACGAGCCCGCCGCCGACGAGATCGCCGACGTGGAGGAAGAGGAACTGGTGGACCCCAATACTCTGGTCAACAACTTCTCCATCGACGACCCCGTCCGCATGTACCTCAAGGAGATCGGCAAGGTGCCGCTGCTCTCACCCGACGAGGAGACGAATCTGGCCAAGGCCATGGCCGCCGGCAATGAGGCCGAGCGCCGCCTCAGCGAGCTGAAGGCCGCCCGGGCCGCCGGTGAGCCGGACACCATGACCGCTGAGGAAGAGGCCGCCCTGCGCAAGGATTACCGCCGGGGCGAAGCCGCCAAGCAGAAGCTGGCGGAAGCCAACCTCCGTCTGGTGGTGTCCATCGCCAAGCGGTACGTAGGCCGCGGCATGCTGTTCCTGGATCTCATCCAGGAGGGCAATCTGGGCCTCATCAAGGCTGTGGAGAAGTTCGACTATACCAAGGGCTACAAGTTCTCCACCTACGCCACGTGGTGGATCCGGCAGGCCATCACCCGGGCCATCGCCGACCAGGCCCGGACCATCCGCATCCCCGTCCACATGGTGGAGACCATCAACAAGGTCATCCGGGTCAGCCG
>CALWXI010000235.1 GCA_944385455.1 uncultured Oscillospiraceae bacterium
TAGTTTCTCCTGTATTTCAAACTATTTTCGCAGGGATTGAAGTGGCAAAACCGGTTTCCAAAAAGGAGCGGAGACAGATGTCCCCGCTCCTCTCAAAGCAAACGCAGAAAATTCTCCCGGGCGATCATCCGCCGCTCCGCCAGGGTCATCCCCAGCTGCTCCAGCCAGTAAAAGAGGTTCCCGATCCGCGAGCAGTCCTCCAGGCCCTCCGCTCCCTCGTTGCCGGGTCCGAAAAATTCGCAGAAGTCGAACCCGCAGGCCACGTGCTCTACCCCCATCACCTCCGCCATGTGAACGGCATGAAGAGCCAGTGTCCGGGCCGTCTGTCCGGCCGGATCGGTGTGGACGAAGCCGTGGTATACGTTCAGCCCCACCACGCCGCCGGTATCCCGGATAGCCCGGAGCTGATCGTCCGTCAGGTTCCGGGGCACCGGGCACAGGGCGCGGCAGTTGGAGTGGGACGCGATCACCGGACCCTCTGCCAGCTCCAGTACGTCCCAGAAGCCGCCGTCGCTGAGGTGGGACACATCCACCACCATCCCCCGCGCCTGCATCCGGCGCACCGCCTCCCGGCCCAGGTCTGTCAAACCCTTTTCCGGATCGCCGCCGGCGCCGGCGGCCAGGGCATTCTCCTCGTTCCATGTCAGCATCCCCAGCCGGGCGCCCCAGTCGGCGTAGCGATCGATGCCGGTGAGATCCTCCCCGATGGCCGCCATGCCTTCCACGCCCAGAAACGCGTACAGCTGCCCAGCAGCCCGGGCCGCCTCCGCCTCCGCCCGGGAATGGACCACCCGCAGCCAGGGGCACTCCGCCAGCTCCGCCGCCGCGGCGTCCATCATGATACGGGTCCGGGCGGCGTCGCTGTCCGCCTCCGGCACCGTCTCCCAGAAGGTCTGCCCCTGGGCCGCACTGGTCCACAGCGCCAGCACCAGTCCCTCCACACCGCCCCGGCACAGCCGGTCCCGGTGAAGGCGCTCCAGCACATGGGTCTCCCCCATGAGCCGCAGGCGGGTGACATCATATAAAACGTCGGAATGTCCGTCAAATACCATGTTCCGCTCCCTTACGCCCCCAGGATCCCTCCCACCAGGATGCCCAGGTATGTACCGATCACATAGCCGAAGGTGCCCACCAGCATCACCGGCCCCACCAGGGCGCTCCAGCCCTGGGAGATGGCCATGCCCGCGGCGGTGGTGGGACCGCCGATGTTTGCGTTGGAGGCCAGGATGATGTCCTCCAGATCGAAGTGCAGCAGCTTGCCGCCCACGAAGCAAAAGAGCATATTCATCGCCACCATGATGGCCGTGAAGGCCAGCAGCAGCGGCGTCTCTGTCAGGATCTTGGCCACGGATGCCGGCACCCCGATGACGAACAGGAAGAGATAGATGAAATAGGTCCCCACCTCCTGCGCGCCGGAAAGCCGGGCCACCTGACGCTCACCCCAGGTGGCGCAGGCCATGGCCACGGTGGTGATCCATACATATTCGCTGCCGAAGAAGGTATGCAGCATGTGCAGCGCCACGCCGGTGTCCGGAATGGCGGCACTGACGGCGGCGGCGATCCCCTTGCCCGCGAACACCACTGCTGTGGAATACGCCACATCCATAGCGATGTCCTTCAGGGAGATGTCCTTGCGGCTCCAGTAAGCCGCCGCCTGGGTCCGGGCTCCCTGCAGGTCCCCGCTCTCCGCCACGGCGTCGATGTGGGGATGGGTGTAGCGGCGCCGGAAGAACTTCATCCCCGCGAACAGCAGCAGCACGAAGAAATAAAGTGCCATCAGCAGATTGTCCGCCACAGTGGCGGCGCCGGCAATGCCGCCCGCGTCAAACTCCGTGGCCAGCGCCGCAAAGTTCACACCGCCGCCGATGTAGGACCCCGTCATCATGGCGGCCACCGCCTCCAGCTGCGGGATGTACGGATGCAGCAGCGCGTACGCCGCAAAGGCCCCGGCCACCGTGCCCGCCGCA
The DNA here is from genome assembly GCA_944385455.1 of uncultured Oscillospiraceae bacterium. Classification (GTDB taxonomy): domain Bacteria; phylum Bacillota; class Clostridia; order Oscillospirales; family Oscillospiraceae; genus Oscillibacter. Next base: position 1,968 of record CALWXI010000235.1, read on the forward strand.
CCGATGAGGAAGATCACCATCATCCTCCCCGTCTCCCGCCAGATGCGCTTCATGTTGCACTGGAGCAGCAGCAGCGGGATGCCCAGCGGCACCGCGTAGCCCCAGATCACCTCGTCGTACAGTGGACAGCTGGTGGGAATGATGCTGAGGTTGGACGCCGCCAGGGCGATGAGCAGCGCGATGATGGCGCCGGAAATCCTGGACGCCCAGACATACTTCTGTTCCAGCCAGATGGCGAAGGCAACCGATACCACCAGCAGCGTCAAAAGCGCCCAGGTGTCATCGGCCGCGATGAGGCTCTCACGCCCCAGAGTTTCCTGAAACCAGGATGCAAACATACGCGTTCCCTCCCATTGCGCCCGCCCAAAGGGCGGACGAATTGTCCCCAGTATAGCCGCTTTCTTCCTTTCACGCAAGCCCGCTTCAATTTTCGAATTTTTTTGCAGAAGCAGTTGTTTCTTTCATTTTTTCCCTTGACTTTTCTCTCAAATTCCTGTAAACTATTTTCCGTTGTAAAGGCAGCTGGCTTTACAGAAAGGAGTGATCCCTTGAAAAATCAGACGTATCGCATGACCATGCTCTTCGATTTTTACGGAGAACTCCTGACAGACCGGCAGAAGGAATTCTTCGACCTCTATTACAATGAGGACCTGTCCCTGGCGGAGATCGCGGAAAACGCAGGCATCTCCCGGCAGGGCGTCCGGGACGTCATCGTCCGGGCGGAGGCCACCATGCAGGAGGTGGAGGACAAAACCGGTATCATCCGGCGCTTTGAGGCCCAGCGCCCCCATCTGGACGCCATCGGGGCCGCCGCCGCCGAGATGAAGACCATCAACTTCCGCCGCTACGAGGACCCCCGGCTGACAGAGCTGGCGGACCTCATCAGCGGCGAGATCGCCGCATTGAAGGAATAAGACATGGCATTTGAAGGACTCACCGAAAAACTCAGCGCCACATTCAAGCGCCTGCGTGGCAAGGGACGCCTGACGGAAAATGATGTCCGGGAGGCCATGCGGGAGGTCCGCCTGGCACTGCTGGAGGCAGACGTGGGCTACAAGGTCGTCAAGGACTTTGTCGCCACCGTCACAGAGCGGGCCATCGGCACGGACGTGCTGGACAGCCTCACCCCCGCTCAGCAGGTCATCAAAATCGTCAATGAGGAACTGACGAACCTCATGGGCGGTGCCGGAGCCAAGCTCTCCATGGCCAACAGCGGACCCACCATCGTGATGATGGTGGGCCTCCAGGGCGCCGGCAAGACCACCACCACCGCCAAGCTGGCGGGCCTCATGCGCAGACAGTACCAAAAGCGGCCTCTGCTGGCCGCCTGCGACGTCTACCGCCCCGCCGCCATCGAACAGCTGAAGGTGGTGGGCGCTCAGCTGGATCTGCCGGTCTTTGAGGAGGGCCAGGGCGACCCTGTGAAAATCGCGGAGGACGCCATCCGCCACGCCAAAGACCACGGCAGCAGCATGGTCTTTCTGGACACCGCCGGCCGGCTCCACGTGGACGAGACGCTGATGGACGAGCTCAAGCGGATGAAGGCCGCCGTCCACCCCCACGAGATCCTGCTGGTGGTGGACGCCATGACCGGCCAGGACGCCGTGAACGCCGCCTCCGCCTTTGACGAAGCGCTGGGCATCGACGGCGTGGTCCTCACCAAGCTGGACGGCGACGCCCGGGGCGGCGCGGCCCTCTCCATCCGGGCGGCCACCGGCAAACCCATCAAGTTCGTGGGCACCGGCGAAAAGCTGGACATGATCGAGCCCTTCCACCCCGACCGCATGGCCTCCCGCATCCTGGGCATGGGCGACATGCTCTCCTTTATCGAAAAGGCCCAGGCGGCCTACGATGAAAAGCAGGCGGCCAAGCTGGAAGAGAAGCTGAAAAAGAACAGCTTTACCCTGCAGGACTATTTCGACCAGCTCCAGCAGATCCGGAACATGGGGGATCTCAGCCAGCTGGCAGGCATGATGCCCGGAGGCCTTGGCAGGCAGCTTCAGGGCGCCACCATCGACGACAAGGCCCCGGCCCACACCGAGGCCATCATCCTCTCCATGACGCCCCAGGAGCGGGAGAATCCCCAGATCCTGGCCGCCAGCCGCAAGCGGCGCATCGCCGCCGGCTGCGGACTGACCGTGGCGGACGTGAACCGGCTCTTGAAGCAGTTCGAGATGATGCAGCAGCTGACCAAGCAGTTCAGCAAGGGCCGCCTTCCCCGCATGGGGCGGGGTCCCATGGGCGGCTTCGGCCGGAAGAAGCGGCTCAAATAACGGTATATAAGTGCACAGCATTTATAGATAAATTTTATTTCAACACAAATCTGGAGGTACAACATCATGGTCAAGATCAGACTGCGCCGCATGGGCGCCAAGAAGGCTCCTTTCTATCGCGTGGTGGTTGCCGACTCCCGCTTCCCCCGGGACGGCCGCTTCATCGAGGAGATCGGCACCTATAATCCCTGCGTCTCCCCCGCTGACATCAAGATCGACACGGAGCGCGCTCAGGCCTGGATCAAGTCCGGCGCTCAGCCCACCGATACCGTGCGGGCTCTGCTGAAAAAAGTGGAAGTCCTCTGATCCGGAGGCGGATCATGAAAGACTTGCTGCTCTATATCGCCAGAAACCTCGTGGACGACCCGGACGCCGTCACCGTGACGGAGATCCAGGGCGACCAGGAACTGACGTTGGAGCTGCGCGTCGCCCCCGACGACATGGGCAAGGTCATCGGCCGTCAGGGCCGCATCGCAAAGGAGATCCGGACGGTGATCCGCTCCTACGCCCAGCGCACCGGCGTCAAGGTTTCCGTGGACATTGTTGACTGAAAAAGGGGAGCGGTGCCGCGCACCGCTCCCCCTTTTTCACCCCCCTTCCCGCTCCCCTGCCCACGCAGGCAAACGGGATTCCCCTGTCTTTATCAATGAAAAGGAGCCTTTCCCATGAAACTGGAAACCATCCAAGTGGGCCGCATCGTCAACGCCCACGGCATCCGGGGCGAGGTCCGGGTCCTGCCCCGGGACGGCGACCCGGCCTTCCTCACGCAGTTCAAGACCTTTTTGCTGGACGGCCGGACCGTTACCCCCACCGCCTGCCATGTCCACAAGAGCGTGGTGCTGATGAAGCTCCCCGGCGTGGACGACATGAACGCCGCCCTGGCCCTGAAGGATCGCCCCCTTTTCATCCGCCGGGCCGACGCCCATCTGCCGGAGGGCACGTATTTTGACGACGAGCTGCTGGGCCTGGAGGTCTTTGACGCGGACACCGGCGCTCTGCTGGGAGAGCTGGTACGGGTGGAGCCGTATCCGGCCCATAAAATCTACACCGTCCGGGGAAAGCGGGAGTACCTGATTCCCGCCGTGCCGGAAGCCTTTGTCAAGTGTGTCGACATGGACGCCAACCGCATGGAGGTCCATGTCTGGGAAGGGATGGCCGCCGATGAACATTGACATCCTCACCCTCTTCCCAGACGCGGTGACCGCCTATACCGGCATCAGCATCCTGGGCCGGGCCCAGGAGCGGGGCCACATCGCCATCCGCGCCCACCAGATCCGGGAATATACCACCAACAAGCAGATGCAGGTGGACGACTACCCCTACGGCGGCGGCCGGGGCGCCGTTATGCAGGCGGACCCGCTGTACCGCTGCTGGGCCCACGTGGTGGAGGTCCACGGCCCCGGCCGCACCATTTTCCTGTCCCCCTGCGGCCGGACCTTCGATCAGTCCGTGGCACGGGAGCTGAAGGAGCGCTACGAACACCTGATTTTGGTCTGCGGCCACTACGAGGGCGTGGACCAGCGGTTCCTGGACGAGTGCGTGGACGAGGAAATCTCCATGGGGGATTTCGTTCTCACCGGCGGCGAGCTGCCGGCCATGGCCGTGGCGGACGCCGTGTGCCGCATGGTGCCCGGCGTGCTGCCGGACGCGGAGTGCTTTGAGGAGGAGTCCCACTGGAACGGCCTTCTGGAATATCCCCAGTACTCCCGCCCCGCCGTGTGGCACAACCGGGCGGTGCCGGAGATCCTGCTCTCCGGCGACCACGGCAAGGTGGACGCCTGGCGGAAAAAGGAGAGCTACAAGCGCACCATGCGCCGACGCCCGGACCTCTTCGCCCGGTTCGATGAGAGCCAGCTGACCACCAAGGCCCAGCGGAAGATTCTCCAGCAGGCCAAGGAGGAACTGGCGCAGGAAGACGCAGTGGAAGTCTGACAAGCAAAAAAGGCCGTACAGCAGCTGCTGTACGGCCTTTTTTCATCCTTCGAACCGTTCCCGCAGGGCCTCCCACAGCTCCACGGCCTTGAACTTCAGCACGTATCCCCGATCCTCCTCGGTGATGAGGGAAACCTCCTCTTCCGAAAGACCTCCAGCCATGGCCGCAGCGGGCACATCCGCCGCAGCGGCAGTACACAGAGGCGGAAACACCACGCACCACCAATTCTGTCCGCCGCCCTCTCCGATGATGACCCGCAGTGCCAGATAGGTCCCTGCCGGCAGGGTGAAGCCCTCATACTCTCGTGTGGGAAACACAGTCTCCTTCAGTTCCACCCGAACGGGATAATCATATCCGGCGGCGGCAATCTCCTCCGCCGCCACCCGCTCCAGCTCCAGCAGGTCTCCCCGGAGCAGCGCTTCCGCCTCCGCCCGGTCGGCGGACCGGGCCAGCAAACCCTCCGCCCGCTCCAGCACCTTGTCCCGTACCCGGAGCTTCAGCGCCTGATCCTCCTCCGAATCGGAATTGGCCAGCACATGGAGCCGCACCACCTTATCCGCCAGCTGGTCCCGGGCCTGCAGCGCCATGCCGCCGGTAAGCAGCAGTGCCGCCAGGCCCAAAAGTATCGTCACACGCAAAAGCACCCGTTTCCGTGGAGCGGTTTCCGCTGTTTTCATACGCATCGCGTTCCTTTCTCTGGATGTCTACGGACATCCTGGACAAAAACACGATGTTTTATACATAAAGTGGAATTTTTTTCAATCTCCCCGCACCTCCGCGCGGGTGAGCGGCCGGACAAGATACGTCTGAACGTACTGCCGCCTCAATATGTTCACCGCTGCGGCAGCCGCCTCCCGATCCGCAAAAAGGCCGAATACCGCAGGGCCGGAGCCGCTCATGGCGGCATTCAGGGCTCCCAGCTCCCGAAGACGGTCCTTAATGGTGAACACTTCGCCATACGTCTCCGGCAGCGCCGCCTCAAACACATTCTCCAGCCGGGCAGCCACCCCTGCCAGATCCCGCGCCTCCAGTGCCGACACCATTCCGTCAATGTCCGGGCGGCGCAGAGGCGGGTATCTGTCCGCCCGGGCAAACAGTTCCCCGGTGGAAATGCCGAAATCGGGCTTGCACAGCACCAGAACACAGTCCGGCAGAGGTGTCAGGTCTGTCAGCACCTCACCCCGCCCCTGAGCCAAAGCCGTACCGCCCCGAATACAGAAAGGCATGTCGCTGCCCACGGAAAATCCGATGCGCTCCAGAGTCTCTTCCGGCATGTCCGGAGCGTACCGTTCCCGGAGGATCCGCAGCAGCGCCGCCACGTCCGCGCTGCCGCCTCCCAGCCCCGCATAGGCGGGGGTGTTTTTTTCCAGTTTGACCCGCAGCCCGGGCAGCGGCTGCCCGATCTCCGCGAAAAACGCCTCCGCTGCCTGCTGCTCCAGAGAGACCTTCCCCGCCGGAACAAAGTCCGACTCCAGCCGGAAACCCGCCTCCGCCTCCTCCAGCGATACCGTGTCGCACAGTGACACCGTCTGCATTATCATCCTCATGTCATGGTAGCCGTCCGGACGGCGGCCCAGGATATCCAGCGCCAGATTTACCTTGCATGGAGCTGCCCTTCTCATTGCACTTCCCACCTTCCGCTGTTCTGGGAAAGATTCTACCACATCCGCGGGCAAAAAAAAAGCGGGGAGCCATCCCGGCTTCCCGTCAGAAATGTCCCTTGCTCCCCCGGCGTCCTGGTCCCTCCAAAAAGAAATACAAAAGGCTCACCGCCAGCAGCAGCGCCAGTGGCACCAACAGCATCCACAGCGCAATCACGCTTCCGCCCATCACCAGCGCGTTCCGCAGCACTCCGGTCATCCCCCACACCTCCTTTCCAGGGGTCGGGTCCCGCCGCCTCTTCCTTCATTTATATGATAGCACATGCTCCCGGAAAAAGAAAGCCCCGGCAGGGACATTTCCCTCCGGGGCTTTCGGATTATCGGACCTTCCGCGCCTCCACATAGTAACGCTTGTCCTGAGCGCGGCCCATGGAAAAAGTCTTGCGGGGCAGCACGCCGTCAGCCAAGACCGTTTTGAACAGCTGCTCCTTTCCCATGGCAGGCAGCAAAAAACCCATACAGCCGGGGCGGCTGCCCAGCTGCCGGGCGACCTCCTCACCGTGGATATAGTCCACCCGGCCGGGATGCCCCCGCAGATAGGCGTCGATGACGCCCTGCAGCGTCCCCACCGGCAGCTGCACCCTGGGATCCGGTACTGTAAAGACGCCGTGGAAGCCCTCCCAGAGGATCTCCATGGTGTGGCCCGGTCCCCGGCCTTCCCTCAAATGGGGATAGGCAGTCCGGAAAAACGCCATGAAGGAAGCTGGATCCACATCAAAGAGCACCCGATGGATGGGTTCGAAGGTCAGCGCCTCGTCGTGGTTGTTCACCACCTCCACCAAGGCATACCGGGCGGGCAGCGCGGCCCACCGCTCCGGCGGCGTAATCTTCTTCAGATCCTCATAGCACTGCTTGGCGGTGGCCAGAGAGTGATTCCCGTCCCCCACGGCGAACACCAGCGGCGGCACATTTTCCATACCATACTTGCGCGCCATCTCCTCCGGATCCGCCAGACGGGCCAATCCCGCCTCCACGGCGTCCATCTGCCCCGGAGAGAGCCGCCAGCCGGAGAGGTGGCCGCCTCCCTGCTGGAGGTCGAAGTCATAGAGGGGCTCCATCTCGCCGGTATCCAGCGGCTCGATGACCGCGCGGTCCGGATCGTCGATGAGAAGCATCACGTGGGGCAGCTCCAGCGCGGCATCCCGCCGCACCTTCACCCGAGGCGGGATCCTGGAGAGCACCGTGCCCTCCGTGGCCCGGATAGGTGCGCCGCTGCCGGGATTGAAGTCGTACTGTTCCAGATCCACCATGCCCACAATGCCCCGGCGCACCCGCCCATCGGACTGGGTCCGCTCCACATACACCAAGCTGTGGGGCAGCGTACGGAACACCCCACGTGCCAGATAATCCTCCATGGAGGCATTGATGCGGCGAATGGCCGCGTCCTCCTCCGGACCGCCCAGCTCCGCCTCCGGCAAAATCAGACGCAGCGTGGAGGGAGCATCCCCCACAGTGTCCGCCACCGCCCGCCAGTACTCCGGCTGAGAGGTGAACTGATCACAGGCCACCACCGCCCACTTCGTCATGTCCGCCCCGGCGGGCAGCAGGATATCCGCCGGGAGAAAGGTCTTGTCAGCCATCTGCCGTCTCCTCCCCGGCCTCACAGCACCGCCCGGATGGCACCCAGCAGATCTCCGAACTCCTCATAAGCAGGCAGCTCTGGGTGGTCCGCCTTGATCTTCTCCGTGCTCTTGAACAAAAAGCCCGCCTTGCCCGCCTGGATCATCCCCAGATCGTTGTAGCTGTCGCCTGCGGCAATGGTATCGTATCCAATGGACTGCAGCGCCTTCACCGTGGTGAGCTTGGACTGCTGGCAGCGCATCCTGTAGCCGGTGATCTCTCCGCTGTCCGCCACCTCCAGGGAGTTGCAGAAGATGGTGGGCCAGTTCAACTTTTCCATCAGCGGCTTTGCAAATTCTTCAAAGGTATCGCTGAGGATGATGACCTGGGTCAGCGTACGCAGCTCATCCAGAAATTCCTTGGCGCCGGGCAGCGGATCGATGCGGGCGATGGTCCGCTGAATCTCCGGAAGCCCCAGGCCGTGCTCTTTCAGGATACCCAGCCGCCAGCGCATCAGCTTGTCATAGTCCGGCTCGTCCCGGGTGGTGCGCCGCAGCTCCGGAATGCCGCTGGCCTCGGAAAATGCAATCCAGATCTCGGGCACCAGCACGCCCTCCATGTCCAGGCATACAATGTTCATAAAGGCACGCTCCTTGTCAAATTTTGATGTGCTTTCATTATACAATAGGCCGCCGCTCCATTGCAATCGCATTTCACGTCCCGCGCCGCCGCATAAAATCCGGCACCGGCGGAAAAGCTATCTCCAAATCCCTGGATCGGAGGTTTTTCCATCATGATCGACAAGATCGCGCTGCTGCTGGTCATCATCGGCGCCCTGAACTGGGGCGGCGTGGGCCTGTTCGGCTTTGACACAGTGGCATTCCTGTTCGGCGGTCAGCTGTCCGTTTTCTCCCGGGTGGTCTATACCCTGGTGGGACTGGCGGGACTGTGGTGCGTGACACTGCTTTTCCGTACCGGAGACGAGACCGGCCACTCCCCTCATACCGCCTGATGAAAAAACGCCGCGGCGCATGCGCCGCGGCGTTTTTCTCAGTCGTTGTCTTTGTGATCCATGAGTTTCCGGTCCTGTACCAGCAGCTGATCGGCAACCTGATCCAGCTGATCCACCTTTTCGTAGCGGTCCGCCAGGGTACTGACCTCCATGGGACTCTCGTGGCCCCGGAAGGAGAGCTTGAGCAAAATGGGGGTGAGGATCGTGCCGCAGACCACAGTGATGATTACCGGCGTCAGCAGCTCCGGGCGGATGACGCCCATGGCAAGACCGCGGTTGACCACAATCAGCGCTACCTCGCCCCGGCACACCATGCCGCAGCCCACCTGCATGCTCTCGGGTCCGGAAAAGCCGCACAGCCTCGCTCCCAGCCCGCAGCCCAGCATCTTGGAAATCACGGAGATCACCACCAGCAGGCAGGAAAACAGGAGCAGCCCGCGGCTCATGCCGCTGACCTGGACGTTGATGCCGATACTGGCAAAGAACACCGGCGTCAGCAGCAGATAGCCCAAGGGCTCATACTTGGACTGGATATACGTGGCCTTGGGGGTGCAGGAGATCACCAGTCCGGCCGCATAGGCACCAGTGATATCCGCCACGCCGAAAAACTCCTCGGCACAATAGGCCATCACCAGGCACAGCACAAAGGCCAGCACCGGATACCTGCGGGCATTCCGGCCGTTCTGCCCGGCGATCATCCGGCACAGCAGCCGGTTGGCCGCGACCCCCACCACACCGGCAAAAAGGAAGAACAGCACAATCTTCACCAGCACCAGCAGGATGCTCTCGCCGCCGCCGGCCACGCTGCTCACCAGAGTCAGGGCGATGAGGCCCAGCACATCGTCGATGAGCGCCGCCGCCAGGATCGTGTTGCCTGCCCGGGTATCCAGCTTCCCCATCTCCTTGAGGGTCTCCACTGTGATGCTGACGGAGGTGGCCGTCAGCACGGTACCCACAAACACATCTTCCAAAAAGCTGCCGCGGCTGATCATTCCAAGGCGTCCGGCGCCCCAGGCCAGGGCAGTCCCCATGGCCAAGGGCACCAGCACACCCAGCAGTGCCACCCAGAATCCCGCTTTTCCGCTGTGCTTGAGCTCCTGAATGTCCGTTCCCATGCCGGCGGAGAACATCAGCACGATCACACCCAGCTCACTGAGCTGAGAGAGAAAATCCGTTTCCGCCAGTATATCCAACCCGGCAGGGCCCAGGATCAGCCCCGCCAACAGCGCCCCCACCACCTGGGGCATTTGAATCCGCTGCGTCAAAAGGCCCAACAGTTTGGTGCTCAGAATGATCAGCGCCAGGTCCATCAAATAGTGATAGCTCATGACTGCTCCTTTCCCGGCGGCCTCCCAGCCCCCGTTCATGAGCTTTCATTTTAAACCTTCCGCTTTCATTTTCAATAGTCATTTTGCACAAAACACCCCATTTTTTTGTTTAGTATGTATAAAGCTTTCGGTGTTTTCTGCAAAAACCGCCGCCATGGAAGGCGGCGGCTTCTCTGAATCAGGCCCGTTCCAGATTATGGACCAGTCCTTCTTCCGGCGTGACATGGATGGTCCGGCAGGTATTGTAAATCACCATGCCGGGCCGGGCACCTGCCGGCTTTTTTACGTATTTCACAGGGGTATAATCCACCGGCACATTGGCACTGTCCTTGGCCTGCGAGTACCAGGCAGCCAGCATGGCAGCCTGGAGGATGTCCGCTTCCCCCGGCTCCGCGCCGCCGGTGCACAGAATCACATGGGCGCCGTGGATCTTCTGCGTGTGGAACCACAGGTCCCGGTGGTCGGCGTCCCGGGTGGTGAGCCTGTCGTTCTGCCGGTTGTTCCGGCCCACCAGCACCCGGAATCCGCCTATGGTCCGGAACGCCCGGGGCTTGGCGGGACGCTGAAGCTCCTTTTTTCCCTGCTTGCGCAGGAAGCCGGCGTCCTTCAGTTCACTGCGGATATCCGTGAAATCCTGCTCCGACTCCGCCCGGCCGATCTCCTCCAGGACGCTGTCCAGATACTCCAGATCCCGGCGGGCAATCTCCATCTGCTCCCGGAGATATTTTTCCGCCGTCTTGGCCTTGGTGTAGCGCTTATAGTACTTGGCGGCATTCTGCTGGGGCGTCAGCAGCGGATCCAGATCAATGGTGACCTGGGCGCAGTCCGGATCGTAATAGTTCTCGCACCGCAGCGTCCGCATCCCCCGCTCCATGCGGTAGAGATTGGCGGTGATGAGGTCGCCGCAAATCCGCAGCCGGTCCCGGTCCTGGGTCTGGGCATAGTCTTTCTCCTGCAGCGCCAGCTTCCGCCGCAGCCGGTCCCGGGCGGTGGCAGCCGTGCGGATCAGGTCCGCCCCACGCTGGCGCACCCGCTCCTGCCGCTCCCGGGCATCGGAAAAGTCATCCATCAGGCCGGAGATATCCGAATAGGGCACGGACTCCAGGATTCCCGCGTACTGGCGGATCTCCATACAGGAAAATTCCTCGGGCCGCCCATTTTTCATAAGGCAGACCGGTGTAAAGTGATCTGCCAACACATCTCTCTGGAATGCAAAAAACACCCGGGAAAAGCAGTCCCGCTCCTCCGGGGAAAGCTGGCAGAGGCGGGCGCCGGTATCCCCGGCGGTCCGGAAGGCCAATTCCCGGGCCATCAGAGGAGAGAGGCCGAAGTAGGCATCCAGCAGGAAACCATCCAGACTCCGCTCCGGCGGAGCGTCCGCCAGCTTCCGGGCAAAGCCCTCCTCCGTCTCCTCCGTCACCGGGAGGCGGCCGGTGGAGGCAGGAGGCTGGTAGAAAAGCCCCGGCAGCACCTGCCGGGCAGCGGACATGTCCGCGTCCACCCGGCGCAGGCTTTCGATGATCCGCCCCTCTCCGTCCAGCAGGATCAGATTGGATCGCCGCCCCATGGCCTCCAGCACCAGTGTCCGCCGGCCCGGACGTCCGAAGTCGTCCGTCACATCCAGCTCCAGCCGTGCCAGCCGCTCCAGGGGAGGCTGGGTGATCTCCGCCACCCGGGCACCTACCAGGTGCTTGCGCAGCAGCATGCAGAACATGGGCGGCTCGGCGGGGTTCTCCCGGAGCCGGGAAGTCAGCTGGATCCGGGGGGCATTGGCGCCGGCATTGAGCAGCAGCCGCCGGTTCCCCCGCAGCAGCAGTACCACCTGGTCCCGGGCAGGCTGCTGGACCTTGTCGATCCGCACTCCCAAAATCTCCCGGCGCAGCTGCCCCAGCACCGCCTGCAGACAAATCGCATCAAAGGGCATGACTCACTCCTCCATCATCCTGCAAAACAACGTATTGATCCGGTCTCTCCGGCCCTTGAGATACAGCCAGCCCAGCAATGCCTCCAGGGCGGTAGCCTCGGCGTATTGTGCCCGGCTGGCATGTCCCGGGACGGAATGGACCTGGGCATTGTGGCCCCGGCGGAACACCGCCCGCTCCTCCTCCGTCAGCTCCGGCAGGATCCGCTCTGCCCGCATGGCCTGACTCTCGGCGCACACCAGCCGGACAGTGGCCTGGTGGAGCCCCTTCCCCGTGGCCTTGCCGTGGGCGCACAGCCAGCCCCGCACCAGGACCTCGAAAACCGCGTCCCCCATATGGGCCAGGCCGATGGAGCTGATGCCCCGCAGCTGATCGTCGGTAAGCGTGATATCAAAATACTGCTCCATGGGCGTCTCCTTGTTTCACACAAAATATCGCTGGTATTATACCACATATCGCGGGATTTGTCATCACTGGTGCATTCCCCACTTCCACTGCCGGCAGATCTGTGGTAGGCTGAAAAAAACGACGCAGGAGGACTTGATCATGCAATCCTACGCCTTGTCAGACCGCATCCAGCGGTATTTTCTCTATTTTCTCCTCTATTCCTGCATTGGCTGGGCCTACGAGGTCTTTCTGGAAGTGGTGGTCTACCGTTGGGGCTATTCCGACCGCGGCGTCCTCTTCGGCCCCTACTGTCCGGTGTACGGCGTGGGCGCGCTGATGTTTCTTCTGTGCTTCCGCCGCCTGCTGGACCATCCCCTCCCGCTGCCGGGCAGGCTGGGACGGATGGCGGGGATCTTCCTGGGCTGTATGCTCTCCGCCACCGCACTGGAGCTGGCCACCAGCTATCTGCTGGAGGCCCTCACCGGCAGCTGGCCCTGGCAGACCTACCGGGACTACGCCTGGAACTTTCAGGGCCGGATCGCCCTCTCCCCTTCCATCCGCTTCGGACTGGGCGGACTGGTGTTCCTCTACATCCTCCAGCCTCTTTTCGAGCGCATGGTAGGCGCGCTGCCGGCTGCGTGGCGCCGGGGCTGCTTCTGGGTGCTGGCGGTGCTGTTTGCCGCCGACTGTGCCGCCACATGGATCCTGCCGCTGCTGTGCTGAACAAAAAAGCGCCCCGGGCCTGAGCCCGGGGCGCTTTTTTGTTCAGCAGCAGGGGGTGTTGTTGCAGCCGCTGTTGCAGCCGCAGCCGTTGTTGCAGCCGCAACCCCAGCTGTTGCCGTTGTTGCCGCAGCAGCACCAGACGATGATCAGCAGGATGATGATCCAGCAGCAGTTGCCGCCACCAAAACCATTATTGCACATATCGGGACCTCCTATGAAATGTAGCCCGCCGAAGCGGCCTCACTTCATCGTATGCGCCTGGGTCCCGG
>CALWXI010000236.1 GCA_944385455.1 uncultured Oscillospiraceae bacterium
CGCGGCCTTTCCGGCGGCGATCTATGCCGAGCCGCTGCGGGTGCTGCTGACCATGCTGTGCTATTTCCGCCAGGGGCTCCCGCAGGGAGCGCCCAGCTCTCCGGCCATCAGCAATCTGGTTTTGGCGGACTTTGACGCGGAAATGAGCGGATGGTGCGGGGGGCGGGACGTCCGCTATACCCGCTACTGCGACGATCTCACCTTCTCCGGCCGCTTCCAGGCCGAGGAGGTGGTGCCCTTTGTGGAGGGACAGCTGCGATGCCGGGGCTTTTTCCTCAACGAGCGCAAGACCCGCTTCCTGCCCGCGTCCCGCCGCCAGACCGTCACCGGGCTGGTGGTGAACGAGCGGCCGGCGGTGCCGGCGGAGGAGCTGCGGCAGCTGCGGCAGGAGGTGTACTACTGCCGCCGATTCGGTCCGGCGGACCATATGGCCCGTCTGGGGATCGCGGAGAGCGAGGAGCAGTATCTCTCGCGCCTTCTTGGCAGGGTGAGCTACGCGCTGCAGATGACGCCGGAGAGGGCGGAGCTGCGTGAGGCGCGGTTATGGCTCCTGGAGGCGCTGCAACGCGCCCGCAGTGGCTGAAAACGAAACAGCAAGCGCCCCGGCGGACCATCTGTCCGCCGGGGCGCGTCGGGCGTTTATGAAAATTCCTGGTAGCGCAGGTTGTAGTAGCTCCACTGCCGCCACTGGGCCGTCAGGTCCAAAACGGCCTCGCCGCCGGGAAAATCCCCCTCTGCCGGGAGAAGGGCCAGATCGCTGTCCTTCCAGCACACGCCGTCGGGCAGCATGTACGTCTTTTTCTGCACCACCGGCGTCACCCGGCGCAGATCGTTGAGGAAGCGGAACCAGGGGTCCTCGTCCGCCCGGCCCGTCAGCTCCAGCACCGCCGCCCCCAGGAAGGAGGCGGAGAGGGTGCCGTTTTCCGGCAGGTCCAAGGCCTTGACCGCGTTCTCCCAGTCCAGGGCTTCCGCCGCGGCGTCGTTGGCCCAGATCACATAGGGGGTCTTGTAGGAGCACAGGACATCCGTCCGGTCCTCCTCCGCCACGGCCACTTCGGACTGCAGCTCCACGTAGCCCAGCTGGTTGTCCCCCAGATAGGGCAGGTGGTCCCCGAAGAACACCAGCACCACCGGCTCCTCCCGCTCCGAGAAGTTTTCCACCAGACGGCCCAGCATGGCGTCGCCGTCCATGGCCCCGGCGGTGTACACCGAGAGCATGGTCCGCACCTCCCCGGACAGGGGGACGGTGGTCCGGATTTCCGGATAGGGATAGTCCGCGCCGTATTTGTCGGCGGTGTAGGACATGTGGTTTTGGATGGTGGTGGTGTAGTGGAAGAGCGGTTCGCCTGCCTCCGCGGCGTCATCCAGGGCAGCTTCGATCATGCCGGCCATGTAGTCGTCCGTCACCCAGCGGCCCTTGTACTCCAGGTTCTCCATCTGGTCGGCGAACACCGTCTCCTCCGCCCCCATCCAGGCGTACACGTTCTCCCGGTTGTAGAACCAGTCGTCGCCGGGGTGAAAGAAGGAGGTGCGGTAGCCGTCGGCGTCAAAGACCCGGAAGAGGCTGTTGAGGTCCCGGTTCACCACCCGGAACGACGAGGTGGTGGCGGCGGAGAGAGCGTTGGTCTGGATGCCTGTCAGCACGTCGAACTCCGTGTTGGCGGTGCCGCCGGCGAAGCCGGGCACCACCACGCTTCCGGTGACGGCGTGGGGGTCGGACCGCAGGGCGTGGAGATTGGGCAGGGGGTCCTCCTCCCAGAGAAAGACGTCGCTGTCAGTGATATCGGAGAAGGCCTCGTTCATCACCATGATGACGTTCACATCCTTCCCCTGGCCCGGCGTCACCGTTCCGGCCCAGCTTTCCGCCTCGGCCCGGTCGAAGCCCTCCGGCCGGTCCACGGGATAGGTGGTGAACTGGTGGCAGAAACAGTAGGGGAAGCCCAGCTCATTGAACACCGATGGAATGTAGTAGGCATTGGACACGCGGAAAGAGTTATAGAGGTCATTGGAGGCGTACACGGTCAGAATCAGCGCCGCCAGTACCGCTGCCGAGGCTGCGGCGCCCAGCAGTGAGCCGGGCCAGCCCCGCAGCCGGGCCACGGGGAAGGGCGCGCTTTTCGTGAACAGACCCAGCGCCGCCAGCGCCAGGGAGCAGGCCGCCACCACGGCGATGACACCCCAGGGGAACTGAATATCGTAGTCCCCCACGGCGCTGCCCACTTCTTTCAAAAGGGCGAAGTCCCGGGGAAACACCGGCTCGTCCCGGACCTCGATCTTGATGCGGTTGGCGATGGACAGCAGGCACACCAGGGTGTTCACCACGGCCCCGGCAAAAAACACGTTGCGCATGAGAAAGGTCAGCGCCAGCAGGACCAGCCCCACCGGCAGGGCGTTGAGCACGATCAAAAGGGGCTGGTCCCGGAACACCGCCAGCACGCTGCGCAGAGCGTTGGGCTGGCACCACAGCGCCAGCAGCGTGATGGCCCCCGCCGTCAGCACCGCCGCCAGCAGACTGGCCCACCAGGGCAGAGAGAGCCTGGGGATGGAGAGTTGATTCTTTTTCAAAGCGGCCGATTCCTTTCCAAAAGTATACACAGAATACTCTTATTATAGTAATTTTGGACAGAAAAGCAAGGCGGAAAACAAAATACGAGGGGTGCTTTCTGCCGGAAAAATACAGTCTGTATCGGACTGGGGCGAAAAAAGGCAGGTTCTACGGGCCGTAGGGTGCGCCGGAGGCAAAGGGGGCCGCGTGCGATACCTTCCAGAACAGCGGCATCGCCTGCACCTGCCCCATTCGGGACCGCCGGGTGCTGGACGTCTTTCTCCTGCCGGAGAGCCGCGGCATCTCCGCCGATGGATTGCGGATGCTGGACGAAACGGGATCGCCGCTGAACGGCGGCATGGAGGGCGCCGCGGGAATGGCGCCGTGAAATGGGGAAGGACCCTCCGCAGAATGCGGAGGGTCCTTCCCTTTACACCAGCTGATAAAAGAGACCCTGGGTGGTGGAATACCACACCAGCTTCCCGTGGGGCCGCCCGTGGAGCCGGGCATGGAGCTCCCATTCCGGATACTGGCGCAGCACCAGCAGGGAGTCCCCGGTCACCAGGGCCAGAAAGGAGATATAGTTGTCCTTTTCTGCCGGGTGGCTGCTTTCAATATACCAGTCCCCGTCGCTCTCCGTCACGTGCAGAGCCAGCTCCGGCGTGGCCTTCCGGGGCGTCAGCGGTTCCAGGGGACGGCCGCAGCAGGATACGGCGGCATTGCCGGTGCACACGGACAGGTTCCCGCACACCGGGCAGACAAAAAATCGGCTTTGCTTCATGCTTCCTCCTGTGAGCCGGTTTTCCGACAGCTGACCGGCCAGCAGAGCGGGGATGTCCACATGGAGGGCGGCGGAGAGCTCCGCCAGCAAACTCACATCCGGACAGCCTCCGCCCCGCTCCCATTTGCTGACGGTCTTGGGACTTAAGGACAGGTCCCGGGCCAGCTCCCGCTGGGTCAGGCCCCGCTCCTGCCGGAGCCGCCGGATCAGGGCCCCGATCTTTTCGTAGTCCATACGCTCACCTCGTCCCTTATGATATCCCGCCGGCGGCAGCGAGACAACCGCCGCTGCGGAGACTTCCGCAAAAAAACGCCTCTTCGCAAATACGAAGAGGCGTTTTGCGTCAAAAAAATACGAATGGTATCAGAAAGTGACGACCTCCTGGGCGGGCTTTTCGCAGGGGGCCACAGACAGCACGTCCATCACCGGGCCCCTGCCCTGGTAGGCGGGGTGGTCCTCCACCGCTATCCGGGCGGTGACTTCGATCCAGTCCCGGTTTTCGTATTGGTCCAGTTCCGGGCTCCGGGCAATGAGACCGTAGAAGGTGATGTCGTTTTCGCAGCACACCATGGCGAAGCGGCCGGGACAGTGGATGCCGGGGTACTTCTTGGAGTGGCACATCACCAGCTTCATGTGCACCAGCTTCCCCGCGTAGCGGTCCGGGTGATCCATGACGTCCACGAACCAGACGCCGTAGTCGTCATCGGGAATGTCAATGACCTCCTGGGTGAGGTCGAAGGGGCACTCGTCGCCGGTGAGGTAATCCTCGCTGGTGCCGTCCTCCATCTCCAGATAGATGTCCGCCCGGCGGTTCACCATCCGCAGGTTCCGGCTCCGCAGGGCGTCCCGCAGCTCGGGAGTGCAGCGGTTGAACACCAGCAGGTCCGCGTTGGTGATCTTTTCCATCATGATCTGGCCCATGTTCTTGGCATACACCTCGAAGGTGGCGGCCTCCACGAAGGTCATGATCTGGTAGAGCACCCAGTTGGCCGGCAGCACCTCCCGGTACAGCCGCTCCATGGACCATATGCCGTTGTACTCGATGAGCACCTGCCGGGGCTTGTACTGCTTCTCCCAGGCCTTGAGCTGGGAGCACTTGAGGTCGGCTTCCTCCTCCACGCGGACCACGGTGACGTTGTCCAGCGCCCGGGGAT
>CALWXI010000237.1 GCA_944385455.1 uncultured Oscillospiraceae bacterium
CCCCGTGGGTGAAGGCGGCCTCCATGGCCGTCAGGGAGAAGGCGTTGTTGCGGTGAATATCCATGCACTGCCAATAGTGGTCAAACACCTTCTTCATGCGGCGGTTGGGGAACACCACGGTGCTGGCTTGGAGGCCCGCCAGGTTGAAGGTCTTGGTTCCGGAGATGCCCGTAACCACGTAGTCCCGGATCTCCGGAGAGAGGGAGGCAATGGGCGTGTGCTTCTTTCCATGGAAGACGAGGTCGGAGTGGATCTCGTCGGAGAAGAGCACCACATGGTGCTGCATGCACAGCTCGGCCATCCGCCGCAGCTCCTCCGGCGTCCAGACGATCCCCAGGGGATTATGGGGCGAGCACAGCAAAAAGAGGTCCGCGTCCTTCAGCTTTTCCTCAAAGTCCGCCCAGTCCATCCGCCATTTCCCGTTCTCTTCAATAAAGCGGTTTTCCAGCACCTTCCGGTTCCAGGCCTCCGCCATGTCGTAGAACTCCGAATACACCGGCGTCTGGATCAGCACGCTGCCTCCCTCCGGGGTGAAGAGCTTCACCATGGCGGAGATGGTCTGCACCACGCCCAGGCTGAAGCTCATGAGCTGTTGGTCAATGTCCCAGCCGTTGCGGCGCTTCTGCCAGGCCCGGACGGCGGCAAAATAGCTCTCCGGCCGGGCGGTGTAGCCCCAGATGCCCTCCTGCGCCCGGGCGGTGAGGGCGTCGATGATGGGCTGGGCGGTGCGGAAATCCATATCCGCGATCCAAAGCGGGATCACATCCTCGGTGCCGAACTTTTTCTTTCGCTCGTCGTATTTGGCGGCGTGGTTGCCGGAGCGGTCCACCACCTGGTCAAAATCATACTGCATACGGCGCTCCTCCTTATTCATTCTGATTTCATCATGGCCGAGGGACCCGGATTTGTCAAGTGGAAAGAGGCCCCGGCGCTTGTGCGCCGGGACCTCTTGGGGCACGGTCCGCTCACCGGTCGGAGTGAGACCAGGAGTTGGGGATGTCATAGGGCCGGTAGGCGGAGGTCAGCACATTTTCGAAAATGGGCGCCTCCGGGTCCTCCACCCGCTTGAGGATCTGCTCTCCCGCGGCGGTGCCCAGATCCTCCACAGGCTGGACGATGCAGTCCATCTGGTTTGCGTAGAGCTGGTAGAAGTTGGAGTCGTAGTCCACAAAGCTCACCAGGTCGATGTCCTTGGCCAGCTGGATGCCCTTTTTGTGGAGATAGATGATGGTCTCCGATGCCATCAGGCCCTGGCAGACGATGATGCCGTCGCAGTTCTGCTCCAGCAGCTCGTCCAGACAGACCCTGGCGCTGTTCTCCATGGAGTCGCCGTAGCGGATCAGCGCCTCATCCTGTGGCAGTCCGCAGTCCGCCACCGCCTGCTGATAGGCGGAGATGCGCTCCTTGGTGGAGGACAGCCGGGGCAGGCCGCCGATGATGCCGATGCGCTTGTCACCCTTTCCCGCCAGACGGCAGACGCTGCGGTAGATGGGCTGGAAGTTGGACACGCAGATGGAGGAATACTTTTTGGTCTCGAAGGTCCGGTCCACCAGCACCACCGGAAACCCGGCGGGGATCAGCTGGTCGAAGCGCTGGAAATCGTCCATGGTGCTGGCCACCAGCAGTCCGTCCACCAGGCCCGCGGTCAGCAGGCGGATGTTGGTCTCCTCCCGGTCCATGTCCTCCTTGGTGTTGGCAATGATGAGATGGTAGCCGTGCTGGGAGAGATAATTCTCCACAGACTCGATCATGGTGCCGAAAAACTTGTTGGAGATATCCGGCACGATGAAGCCCACCGTCTTTTTCTTGCCCGTGCGGAAGCTGCGGGCGGAGGCGTCCGGCGTGTAGCCCAGCTCCGCAATGGCCTGGTACACCTTCTCTTTTGTCTCTCCTGAGACATAGCGGGTATTGTTGATGGTATGGGAAACGGTGGCGGTGGAGACCCCGGCCAGCCGCGCCACATCGCTGATCGTTACTTTCATAGTTCACCCACCCTTTGCGCAAAACCGGTTATACTTGCGTAATCAATTAGCATGGACAGTATATGCCATGGACACCGCATCCGTCAAGGCCTTTTCCTTGGATTTTGTCATAAAATCCGGATGCTTTCCCTGTTTTTTATCAAAATTCCACAAGAGCAGGTTTGCATTGTTATTTGAATTGACAGTTGCAAAATCGTTTACCCTGTGATAGGATACAGCTGAACGGTAAAGCAAAACGTTTGCGCAAACGTTTTGGCGGCATCCCCATCGGGACCGCATTGATGAAAGGAGTCAATCTGACTATGAAAATCCAGATCGGTATCAATGGCTTCGGCCGCATCGGCCGCCTCGTGTTCCGCGCCGCTCTGCAGCGGGACGACGTTCAGGTGGTGGCTCTGAACGATCCCTTCATGACCCCCGACTACATGGCCTATATGCTGCGTTACGACACCATGCACGGCCAGTTCCAGGGTGAGATCTCCTACGAGGAGGGCGCTCTGATTGTGAACGGCCAGAAGATCGCCGTGTTTGCCGAGAAGGAGCCCAAGAACATCCCCTGGGGCAAGGTGGGCGCCGACTACGTGGTGGAGTCCACCGGCGTGTTCCTGACCAAGGAGAAGTCCCAGGGCCACATCGACGCCGGCGCCAAGCACGTCGTCATGTCCGCCCCTTCCAAGGACGACACCCCCATGTTCGTCATGGGCGTCAACAGCGACCAGTACACCTCCGACATGACCTTCGTGTCCAACGCCTCCTGCACCACCAACTGCCTGGCTCCCATTGCCAAGGTCCTGCATGAGAACTTCGGCATCAAGGAAGGCCTGATGACCACCGTGCACTCCGTCACCGCCACCCAGAAGACCGTGGACGGTCCTTCCATGAAGGATTGGCGCGGCGGCCGTGCTGCCACCGGCAACATCATCCCCTCCTCCACCGGCGCTGCCAAGGCTGTGGGCAAGGTCATTCCCGCTCTGAACGGCAAGCTCACCGGCATCTCCATGCGCGTGCCCACCCTGGACGTGTCCGTGGTGGATCTGACCGTGAATCTGGAGAAGCCCGCCACCAAGGCTGACATCTGCGCCGCCATGAAGAAGGCCTCCGAGGGCGAGCTGAAGGGAATCCTGGGCTATACCGAGGACGCCGTGGTCTCCTCCGATTTCCTGGGCGATGCCCGCACCTCCAT